>JAEYVN010000545.1 GCA_023431725.1 Pseudomonadota bacterium | reverse complement strand
GATCCAGCCCGATTCCAGCGTGTTGGTGGCATACGCACGCGCGCCGACCGGGACGATGCCGAAATCCTTGCCGGCTTCGAGGATGGCGTTGCGGACTTCGTCGCCTTCAGCATACGGGCCCCAGATTTCGAGGCCCGGCGCACCGGCCATGCCGTGACGCAGCGCGCGGATCTTGCGGCCGGCCATCGTCACATAGCCCATGTTGAAGAACTTGATGTCGGGGAAGGTGCCGCCGGTCAGCTTCTTGATCACGTCCTGCGCGTTCGGGCCCTGGATCTGATAGCGATAGAAGCTGCGCGTGACCGGCTTGCCCATCGGGCGCGACGGCGAGCGATCGTCGTATTCGGTCTCGACATCGAAGCCGCCGGTCTTGGCGTGGAATTCAATCCAGTTCGCCGCCGGGTTACGGCCGACATACACCATCTCGTTTTCAGCGAGATAGAACAGGATGCCGTCGCCGATCACATGACCATACGGCGTGACCGGTGCGAACTGCTTGGCTTTGTCGACGGTGAAATTCTTGAACGAATTGGTCGAGAGGTAGGAGAGCAGCTTGACCGCGTCCTTGCCGCGCACGAACAGGTTCACCATGTGGTGCGACTGATCGAACAGCACGCAGGTGTCGCGCCATGCGCGTTGTTCGTCACGCCAGTTGGTGAATTCCGGTGCCACGACCGGATAGACGTATGCGCCGATCTGCGAGTTGCGCATCATCTCGACCGTATTGCCGGCCGCCTTGAGCTTGTCTTCGAGGTTCTTAGCCATCGTCACTTCCTCCGACTGATTGGTATTGTTTCGAAAATGGACCCACATCGCGCCCGACCAACGACAACGGGACGGGCCCGCTTTCGACGATTTCGACGGATTTTCGCATGTAGCTGTATACAGGGGATGCAATGACCCCTGTGTGCCCTTGGTGCTTTCCTTCTATTCTCGACCGATTTGAATCGGTTTCTTGACACTCCGGATGGACTAACCATCCGTCTTGCTCCTATTGTATACAGCATGAATTCCCGGAGACCTCAAGGCCGGGCGCAACGGAGACTGCGAACCGATGGCGGTGGCTGAAACCGAGCGATCCTTTTCACAGACCGTGAAGGCGCAACTGTCGCTGCGCGACCTGATCCTGTCCGGAGACCTGAAGCCGGGCGACCGCATCTCCGAACTGTCGATGGTCGAGCGGTTGGGCATCTCCCGCACGCCCATCCGCATGGCGCTGGTGCGGCTTGAGGAAGAAGGTTTTCTCGAAGCGATTCCGTCCGGCGGGTTCGCGGTGAAAGCCTTTTCCGAACGCGACATTCACGATGCGATCGAGATGCGCGGCACATTGGAAGGCTTTGCGGCGCGGCTTGCGGCGGAGCGCGGCGTGCGCAGTTCGGTGCTGGTCGAGATGAAGGCCTGTCTGGCCCAACTCGATGCACTGGTGGGGCGGCCCACGCTGAGCGTCGATGACTTCTCGGAATATGTTGGGCTGAATGGGCAGTTTCATGCGCTGCTGATCGATGCCGCGGACAGCCCGGTGCTGGCGCGGCAGATCGATCGCGCGCTGAATCTTCCCTTCGCTTCACCCAGCGGATTTGTCATGGTGCAGGCGGTGCTGCCGGAAGCGCGGCAAATTCTCACCATCGCGCAGGATCACCATCACTGCGTGGTGCGCGCGATCGAGGAACGTGAAGGTGCGAGGGCTGAGGCGCTGATGCGGGAACATGCAAGGCTTGCGCATCGCAATCTGCAACTGGCGTTCCGCAATCAGGGTACGCGCGATCTCGTTCCGGGCGCGGTGCTGATCAAAAAGCCCGTCGCGGCGCGTTACTGAAAAGACGTCAACGATAATGAACTCAATGATAAAAACGGGAGTGAACGTTCCATGCAAAGGACCAAGCCGCCTTTCCGCGCCGATCAGGTCGGAAGCTTCCTGCGACCCGAGCCGCTGAAACAGGCGCGCGCCAAGCACGAGAAGGGCGAGATCACCGCTGCGCAGCTGAAGGCGGTGGAAGACGAGGAGATCAAGAAGCTCATCAGGCAGCAGGAAGCCGTCGGCATGAAGCTCGCCACCGACGGCGAATTCCGGCGCTCATTCTGGCATTTCGATTTCCTGGCCGGGCTCACCGGCGTCGAGTTGTTCGCGCATAGCGAAGGCATCCAGTTTCAGGGCAATGCCACCAAGGCGAGGAACATCCGCACGATCGGCAAGCTCGACTTTCCCGACGATCATCCGTTTCTCGAGCACTTTCGCTTCCTGAAAGCCAACACCAGCGTCGTCCCGAAGATGACCATTCCCTCGCCGACGGTGCTGCATTTCCGCGGTGGCCGGCGCTGGGTCAGCAAGGACGTCTATCCCGATCTCGACCAGTTTTATCACGATGCCGGAAAGACCTACGCCAAGGCGGTGCAGGCCTTCTACGACGCCGGCTGCCGCTATCTGCAATTCGACGATACCGTCTGGGCCTATCTCTGCTCGCAGAAGGAGCTTGAGGGGGCGCGTGAACGCGGCGACGAGCCGGAAGGCCTGCAGCAGAAATACCGCGACATGATCAATCTCGCGCTGCGGGACAAGCCGGCCGACATGGTGGTCACCATGCACGCCTGCCGCGGCAATTTCCGCTCCACGTTCATTTCGTCGGGTGGTTACGAGCCGGTGGCTGAAGTGTTGCTGGGGCAGGTCAATTTCGACGGCTATTTCCTCGAATACGATACCGACCGCGCCGGTGGGTTCGAGCCGCTGCGGTTCCTGCCGAAGGGCGACAAGCAGGTGGTGCTCGGCCTCATCACGTCGAAAAGCGGCACACTGGAAAGCAAGGGCGATGTGAAAAAGCGCATCGACGAGGCGACAAAATTCGCTCCGCTCGAGCAGTTCTGCCTGTCGCCGCAATGCGGCTTCGCCTCCACCGAGGAAGGCAACATCCTTACCGAAGACCAGCAGTGGGCAAAGATGCGGGAAATCGTCGAACTCGCCGACGAGGTGTGGGGCAAGTAGCAGGTCTGGCCGTGCAGGGCGCCGCGGCGTTGAAAAACAACTGGTCAGTCCGGGGACGCGGCAACAGCCGACAAACCGGAGTGACGCGTGCCCGAGATTGCTGACAACTTTTAAGACTTGAAGCCAAGAGAGGGATCGGGAAGAATCCCCCCATAAAGAAGAAGACCAAGACCGAATAAAACAACGTCCTGGGAGGACACGCATGTTGGGTTCTATTTCACGGCGCAGCTTTGCCTGCGTCGCAGCCGTGGCGACCGCTTTTTCGCTCACCGCGTTTTCCGCATCGGCACAGGCGCCATCCGGCGAACCGATCAAGATCGGTTTCGGCATGTCGTTGACCGGTCCGCTGGCCGCGAACGGCAAGTCGGCGCTGCTGGCCATGAAGATCTGGGAAGAGGACACGAATGCGAAAGGCGGTCTGCTCGGCCGTCCGGTGCGGCTCGTGTATTACGATGATCAGACCAACCCGTCGTCGGTGCCCGGTCTCTACACCAAGCTGATCGATGTCGATAAGGTCGATCTCGTGATGGGCGGTTATGCGACCAACATGCTCGCGCCGGCGATGCCGCTGATGATGCAGAAGAAGATGACCTTCATCGGTCTGTACGGTCTCGGCGTGAATTCCGAATTCAATTACGACCGCTACTTCGTAATGATGCCGACCGGACAGGATCCGAAGAAGGCGTTGTCGCGCGGCTTCTTCGACATGGCGATGAAGCAAAATCCCAAGCCGACGACGGTCGCGATCGTCGCGGCCGATGCGGAGTTCTCCAAGAATGCCGCCGACGGTGCGCGCGAGAATGCCAAGGCGGCCGGGCTGAAGATCGTCTACGACCGCTCCTATCCGCCGGCCACGGCCGATTACACGCCGATCGTCCGCGCGATCCAGTCGGCCAATCCGGACATCCTGTTCATCGGCTCCTATCCGCTCGATTCGGTCGGTCTGGTGCGTGCGATCAACGAACTCGGCTTCAAGCCGAAGCTGGTTGGCGGCAGCATGGTCGGCTTGCAGGCGACCACCTTCAAGACCCAGCTTGGTCCGCTCCTGAACGGCTTCGTGATGTATGACTTCTGGCAGCCGACGCCGCAGCTGTCGACGCCGGAATCGATCGAGATGCTGAAGAAGTATCAGGCGCGCGCCGGTGCGGAAGGCGTCGATCCGCTGGGCTACTACATGGCGCCCTACGGCTATGCCTATATCGAACTGCTCGGCAAGGCCGTTGAAGGCACCAAGAGTCTCGATCAGGGCAAGATCGCCGATTACATCCGCAACAACACGCACAAGCTGATTGTCGGCGACGTGAAGTTCGGCAAGGCCGGCGAATGGGCCGACGAGCGCGTCGTGCACGTGCAGTTCCAGAACATCAAGGGCAACGATCTCGATCAGTTCCGCGATGTCTCGAAACAGGTGGTGGTCGCGCCGCCGGCCTATGAATCCGGCAAGCTGATCTATCCATACGAAAAAGCAAAGCAGTAATCCGGACAGACGCGCGGTCAACGCGCGCGGGACGGGCCGGCCGGCGCAGCAACGCGCCGGTCGGCTTCCATTCAAGGGAGGAATTGGATGAGCCATTATCTGACGCGTCGCGTGGCGGGCGCTGTTGCTGCGGGCCTTGTTTCCGCAGCCTTGATGTCGGGCGCAGCGCTGGCGCAATCCGGCGAGCCGATCAAGATCGGCTTCGGCATGTCGCTGACCGGCGGTCTTGCCCCGAACGGCAAGTCGTCGCTGGTGGCGATGAAGGTCTGGGAGGATGACATCAATGCCAAGGGCGGCCTGCTCGGCCGCCCGGTGAAGCTCGTCTATTACGATGATCAGACCAACCCATCGACGGTGCCCGGCATCTACACCAAGCTGCTGGACGTCGACAAAGTCGATCTCGTCGTGTCCGGCTATGCGACCAACATGATCGCGCCGGCCATGCCGGTGGTGATGCAGAAGAACAAGGTGTTCCTCACCCTGTTCGGCACCGCCGTGAACGAGGAATTCAAATATCCGCGCTTCTTCTCGATGATCCCGACTGGCCCGACGCCGAAGCCGGCCTTCACGCGGCCGTTCTTCAACGTCGCCATGAAGCAGAATCCGAAGCCGGAGACGGTGGCGATCGTTGCCGTCGATGCCGAATACGGAAACAATGTCTGCGCCGGCGCACGCGAGAATGCGAAAGCGAACAAGCTCAAGATCGTCTACGACCGCACCTATCCGCCGGCCACGACCGACTATACGCCGATCGTGCGGGCGATCGCGGCGGCCAAGCCGGATCTCGTGGTCGCGTGTTCCTATCCGCCGGATTCGGTCGGCATCATCCGTGCCGTGCACGAGACCGGCTTCAAGCCGAAGATGATCGGCGGCGCCATGGTCGGGCTGCAGGCGACAGTGTTCAAGATGCAGCTTGGACCGCTCCTCAACGGCATCGTCAATTATGATACCTGGGTGCCGGCCAAGACCCTGCAATTCCCCGGCTCGATGGAGCTGATCGAGAAGTATCAGGCGCGCGCGGCGGCGGAAGGTGTCGATCCGCTCGGCTATTACATGCCGGTCTGGGCCTACGCCTATCTGCAGGTGCTGGGCGATGCGATCACCGCGACCAAGTCGCTCGATGACGCAAAGCTCGCCGACCACATCAAGAAGACCACGTTCAAGACCGTTGTCGGCGATGTCGCCTTCGGGCCGAGTGGCGAGTGGGTGGAAGAGCGCATGCTGGCTGCGCAATTCCAGAACGTAAAGGGCAACGACATCGAGCAGTTCAGGAAGCTCGATACCTATGTCGTGCTCGACCCGCCCCAGTATAAGGCCGGCGACATCATCTACCCCTACGAGAAGGCCAGGCCTTAACAGTTCGAGCCTTGACGGTTCGAGCCTTGAGGGTTCAAGCCGTCACGGCTTGTGACGCGTCTCCCTGCCGAAGCCGGTCTGTCCGGCTTCGGCGTCTGGCCGCATACGGTGGATGGTTACCGGGTGGGCGGTTTGATGGGATGGCGCATTTGTGAATCACTCCTGCTAAGAAGCCGCCCACCGTCCCACTGTCCGGGACGTCCAGAAGACATGGAGTGCTGTCGATGTTGCTTCCCACCAGTTTAGTTGGTTCCTATCCACAACCGGAATGGTTGATCGACCGCGAACGGCTCTCCAAGCAAGTCCCGCGCGTACGCGTGCACGACCTCTGGCTGGTCGGCGAAAAGCATCTGGAAGCCGCGCAGGACGATGCCACGCTTCTGGCGATCCGCGACCAGGAACGCGCCGGCCTCGATATCATCACCGATGGCGAGCAGCGCCGCGAGAGCTATTCCAACCGCTTCGCCACCGCGCTCGAAGGCATCGACCTCGATAACCCGGGCACCACGATCAATCGCTCCGGCAAGCCGATTCCGGTACCGCGCGTGGCCGGCAAGATCCGCCGCATGCATCCGGTCGAAGTGCGTGACGTGAAATTGTTGCGCGCCAATACCGATCGCACCATCAAGGCGACGGTGCCGGGGCCGTTCACGATGGGCAAGCAGGCGCAGGACGATTTCTATAAGGATGAAGTCGGCGTTGCCATGGATTACGCCGCCGCCGTCAACGAGGAGATCAAGGATCTGTTCGCCGCCGGTGCCGACATTGTGCAGATCGACGAGCCGTGGATGCAGCAGCATCCGGAGAAGGC
>JAEYVN010000526.1 GCA_023431725.1 Pseudomonadota bacterium | reverse complement strand
GGCGAAGATTTCCATTCTCGCGCTGGCCGATCAGTACATCACCTACATCGAGGCGGCGCGCTCGCTGCGCCTCGAACTTGCGGCCGATTATCTCGTGATGGCGGCGTGGCTCGCCTACCTGAAATCTCGTCTCCTGATCCCCGATCAGAACGAGGAGGAGGGCCAGAGTGCCGAGGACATGGCGAGCATGCTCGCCTTCCGCCTGAAGCGGCTGGAAGCCTTCCGCGAGGTGGCGCAGAAACTGATGGATATGCCGCAGCTGGAACGCGACGTGTTCAGCCGCGGCAATCCCGAGCCGATCAACGACATCAAGCATCCGCAGTGGACGGCGACGCTCTACGATCTGCTCGCCGCCTATTCGGTGCAGCGCTCGAAGAGCGCGATGAGTCAGGTGCGGTTCAAGCAGCGTCAGGTCTGGTCGCTCTCCGAAGCGCGTCAGCAGATCGAGAAGCTGATCGGTGCGACCGACGACTGGAACAGGCTCGATCAATATCTGATCCAGTATCTTGTCGAGCCATCGATGGTGACGTCGGTGATGGCGTCGAGCTTTGCGTCGACCCTGGAGCTGGTGCGCGAGGGCAAGATCGAATTGCAGCAGCACGCGGCCTTCGCACCGCTCTATCTGCGCAAGCGACAGGGGCCGCCGATGCCGCATTCGGCCCCGCAGGCGCCGCAGTGACGGCTGACCGACCGGGTTTGAGTATGCGGCGTGTGAAGCGTGAAGTTTGGAGTTTTGCTCGCGATGCATTGTCCGATCGCATGACCGGAGCAGCATCGTGATCTTTGAGGAGGCTGAAAGGATGCCAGGCTTGGCCCGCAAACAGATTGAGGACGAGCAGGAAATCGCTGAATCGCAGCCGATGGCAGAGGTGCGTCAGGATCAGGAGGTTCACGCGGAATCCGAGGCCCGGGAGATCGCGCAGCTGCAGGCATCTCCCGAGGAGCAGGCGGACGCGACCGAAGAGCCGACCGTCGTCTCGGAGCCACTCGAAACTGAAGAATCGGAATTGCTCGAGACACACGAGTCAGAGCAGCTCGAAGAAGATGAGCAGCTCGAAGAAGAAGAGGTTGAACGCGTTTCTGGCGAGTCGGACGCTGACGGACAGGGTCCGGAAGATGATGACGACGACGACGACGAGGATGCCGACCTCGACGAAGACGATGACGAAGACCAAGACGAAGATGACGATGACGATGATGACGAGCAAGACGACGAGGAGGAGGACAAAGGCGCCTCATCAGCTGAGTCCGAGCCTGTCATGTTGCAGTCGTCGGACGATGAGGAGGTCGCCGCTGAGGAGGCCGTGACCGACGGCCAACAATTGCCGCAGGGCCGCCCCGACGAAATGCGCATTCTCGAGGCGCTGCTGTTTGCGTCCAAGGAGCCCATCGACGAGAAGACCCTCGCGCAGCGTCTGCCGGCCGGCGTGGAATTGCAGCCGGTACTGGCGCTTCTGAAGGAGGAATACGCCCATCGCGGCGTCAATCTCGTCCGCATCAACGGCAAATGGACTTTCCGCACGGCGAGCGATCTGGCCTGGTTGATGACCCGCGAGGCGGTGCAGCCGCGCAAGCTGTCGCGTGCGGCGATCGAGACGCTGGCTGTCTGCGCCTATCATCAGCCGGTGACACGCGCCGAGATCGAAGACATCCGCGGCGTCAGCATTTCCAAAGGCACGCTCGACGTTCTGCTTGAAACCGGCTGGATCAAGCCGCGCGGTCGCCGCAAGGTGCCGGGCCGCCCGATCACCTATGGCACGACAGACGCCTTCATCTCGCACTTCGGTCTGGAGCAGCTCGGCGATCTGCCCGGGCTCGACGAACTGAAAGGCTCCGGCATGCTCGAAGGCCACCTGCCGCCGAATTTCTCGGTGCCGGTGCCGTCCGACGATCCGACGCTACGCGAAGACGAAGATCCGCTCGAACCGGGCGATCTCGATTTCGGCCTTGCGCCCCGTGTGGAGAATACCGAGGAGTAAATGGCTGCGCGTGCCGCATCAGGGGCCGCGATGGCGCGGGTCGAGGCTGGACGGACTCCGGCATCGATTGCCGCGAAGCTGTCCTATGACAGCATCACCCATCGCTATGGCGATCTGGTCGCGGTGCGCGATTTCTCGCTCGTCATCGAGCCGGGTGAGATCATCTGCCTGCTGGGCCGTTCCGGCTGTGGCAAGACAACGCTACTGCGCCTTGCGGCCGGCGTCGAACAGCCGACACAGGGGCGGCTGCTGATCAACGATCAGGATGTGTCGGGCGGCAAGACCTTTCTTCCGCCCGAGAAGCGCGGCGTCGGCCTGATGTTTCAGGACTTCGCGCTATTCCCGCATCTGACCAATCTCGCCAATGTCATGTTCGGCCTCAAGTCGCTGCCGAAGGCGGAGGCCGAGAGCGAGGCGCGGCGTGCGCTGGCCCGGGTCGGACTTGAAAAATACGCCGACGCCTATCCGCACATGCTGTCCGGCGGCGAGCAGCAGCGTGTCGCTCTGGCCCGCGCGGTTGTGCCACGCCCCAGCGTGCTGCTGATGGACGAGCCGTTTTCGGGTCTTGATCGGCGGTTGCGCGACGAGGTGCGGGAAGACACGCTGAATGTACTGCGGGATGCCCGCGTGACGTCGGTCATTGTCACGCATGATCCGGAAGAGGCACTAAGGATGGGCGATCGCATCGCCCTGATGAGTGGCGGGCGGTTGATTCAGGTCGATACGCCCCGGACGATCTATCTGAAGCCGAAAAATCTGTTCGTTGCCCGCTTCTTTTGCGACCTCAATGAAGTGCCGGCAACCGTGCGCGGGGGCTACGCCGAAACTGCGGTCGGCCGTTTTGCCGCACCGGATCTGCCGGAGAGCAGCGCCGCGATCGTGGCCATCCGGCCGCAGGCGCTGCGTCTCAAAAATGAAGGCTCAGGCGCGCGCGGCCGTATCAAAACGCGCAAGTTTATCGGCCACGTCGATCTGATCGAGGTGGCGGTAGAGGGGCTCGATGTTCCACTCGTCGGCCGGGTGCTGCGCGATGCCATTCCGCCGGTTAACGATGATCTGAGGGTTGAATTCGATCCCGCCGAAGTCCTTGTTTTTGCCGCCACTGAAGCCTAGTTTCTCACCGATGTACCGCAGGTACGGTGCAGCCCGCCTCATTCGGGCCGGGCGCGCTTTCTAAGGGATTGGCGTTATGGGTTCACTCAGCATCTGGCACTGGCTCGTTGTTGTAGTCGTAGTGCTGCTCCTGTTCGGTCGCGGCAAGATTTCCGAACTGATGGGCGACATGGCGCAGGGCATCAAGGCCTTCAAAAAGGGCATGTCCGACGACGACACCAAAGCTGAAACCAAGCCGGAGCCGATGAAGACGATCGACACCGCCGGTGCGACCAAGCGGGCCGAGACCGAGAAGAAGTTCGAAGGCACGGTCTGACGGAATTGCACCGCCGACGCTCGAGGTGATGGAGGGGCGCCGACCTTGATTGGTGGGGGCGCCCCTTGGAGTTTGAAGGGTCCATGTTCGATATCGGCTGGAGCGAGCTTCTTGTTATCGGCGTTGTCGCGCTGATTGCCATTGGGCCGAAGGAATTGCCCGGCGTTCTGCGCGCGGTCGGCCAGTGGATGGGCAAGATTCGCCGCATGGCGAATGACTTTCAGGACCAGTTCCGCGAGGCCATGCGCGAGGCGGAAGTCGCCGATCTGAAGCGGCAATTCGACGAGGCCAGCGCCAAGGCCACCGCCGGCTTTAGCAATCCGCTTGAGACGGCTCAGAAAGAGGTTGAGAAGGCGTTCGGAACCGAACCTGCTTCGTCCGACACTTCATCCTCCGTCACAACGACAGAACCCGGTGCCATCGAACCGTCTGCCAGTGCGCCCGTGGCCGATGCGTCGTCAACGGTCGAACCAGTCATCCCCAGCGCACCGATGGACATCAAGCCAGTTGAGATCGAACCGGTGCAAGTAAAGCCGGTGGAGGTAAAGCCGGTTGAACCAGTGACCAGCGAGAACAAGCCGGGCGGAGGCGGGGCCCCATGAGCAGCCGCACCCAGGAAGACGAAGACGAGGTCGACCAGAGCAAGGCGCCGTTGCTCGATCATCTGATCGAGTTGCGCTCGCGTCTGATCAAGGCGCTGATCGCCTTTGCTATATGCTTCATCTTCTGCTTCGCCTTCGCCAAGCAGATCTACAATATCCTCGTCTGGCCCTTCGTCTGGGTGGCCGGCGTCGAGAATTCCAAATTCATCTACACGGCGCTGCTGGAATACTTCCTGACGCAATTGAAGCTCGCCATGTTTGGCGCGGCCTTCCTGGCCTTCCCGGTCATCGCGGCGCAGATCTACATGTTTGTCGCCCCGGGCCTCTATCGGAATGAACGCAAGGCCTTCATCCCGTACCTTGTCGCGACTCCGATCTTCTTCGCGCTCGGATCGCTGGTCGTTTATTTCATCGTCATGCCGCTGCTTGTGCGTTTCTCGCTCGGCATGCAGCAGACCGGCGTCCAGGGGCAGGCGGACATCGCGCTTCTGCCCAAGGTCGGCGAATATCTGTCGCTGATGATGGCGCTGGTCTTTGCCTTTGGTGCTGCCTTCCAGCTGCCGGTGATCCTGACGCTGCTGGCGCGGATCGGCGTCATCACCTCGGATCAGCTGCGCCAGAAGCGCCGCTACTTCATTGTCGGCGCCTTCGTCCTGGCCGCCGTGCTGACGCCGCCGGACGTCATCAGCCAGCTCTCGCTGGCGATTCCGCTGATGCTGCTCTACGAGGGTGCGATCTGGTCGGCGAGGATGGTCGAGCCGAAGGCGCCTCCGGCGAGCGTGCCGGCAACGGACGTGGCCGAGTAGGGCGGTTTTCTGCAGCCGTTGGCTAACCGGCCTCAAGGTATTAAGAAGCGGCGGCAAATTTGGCTACCTGACTCGTCGTCTGTCATGCCCCGCGCAGGCGGGGCATCCACTCCCGCGCCGTGATTTCGGGGGAAGACTGGATCGTCTGCTTGCGCGGGCGAGGGCAATCGCGGGGCATGGAACTGGACGAAAAGCAGTCATGCACGACATCAAATGGATCCGCGACAATCCCGAGGCCTTCGATCGCGCGCTGCAGCGGCGCGGGCTGGCCGGCGAGGCGCAGCGGCTGATCGCACTGGACGAGAAGCGCCGCGCCGCCATTACGGCCGCAGAGCAGGCGCAGGCCCGCCGTAATGCCGCGTCCAAGGAAATCGGCGACGCCAAGAAGGCCAAGGACGAGGCCCGCGCCAACGCGCTGATGGCCGAGGTCAACGACCTCAAGGCGAAGATGCCGGAGCTTGAACAGGCGTCGAAAGACGCTGATGTTCTGCTTCAGGACATTCTCGCCACCATTCCCAATCTGCCGCTCGACGAAGTGCCGGACGGCGCCGACGAACACGGCAATGTCGAGCACCACAAGTTCGGGGCCAGGCGCGACTACGACTTCACGCCGAAGCAGCATTTCGAACTCGGCGAAGCGCTCGGCATGATGGATTTCGAGCTTGCGGCCAAATTGTCCGGCGCCCGTTTTGTGGTGCTGAAGGGTCCGCTGGCGCGGCTGGAGCGCGCGCTCGGCCAGTTCATGCTCGACACCCACACGACCGACCACGGCTATACGGAAGTCAATCCGCCGATCCTGGTGCGTGACGACGCGATGTTCGGCACCGCGCAATTGCCGAAATTCCGCGACGATCAGTTCGCGGCGGGCGACGGCTTCTGGCTGATCCCCACGGCCGAGGTCCCGCTCACCAACCTCGTGCGCGAAAGCATTCTGGCCGAGGACG
>JAEYVN010000467.1 GCA_023431725.1 Pseudomonadota bacterium | reverse complement strand
TGTCGGTCGGCGAATTGAAAAAGACAATGGAGTCGCGCAACGCCGTCAGCACCAGCGCAGCAGCGATGGCCAGCACCACAAGGCCCGATCCGATCAACACCAGACGCCGCTGCTTGCGCGTCATACGCCGTGCTCCCTTAACTCAACCATCGATGCCAAGCGCCCTGGCGAGTTCGTCAAGCCGCTTGCGCTTGTCGTCGTCGCCGACGATGGCATTACGCGCGTCGGCCAGTGCGCCGCGCGCCTTGTCCGCATCGCCCATCACCACATAGGCACGCACCAAGCGCAACCAACCGTCGAAATCGGCGCTGTCGGCTTTCAGCCGCTCGGCCAGTCGATCGACCATCCCGCGCACCATCTGCGTGCGCTGTTCCGGCGTCAGTTGCTGGGCCGCTGCCATATCTTCGGTCGTTGGTCCCGGCCGTGGCGCTTTCGGTTCAACGGCGATCCCCTTCGGCGGCTCGCTCTTGTCGACCCGGGCCAGCGATTCCACCACCAGCGGCCGGAACGGCGCATCGGCCGGCGCGCGCTCCAGCATGGCGCGCCAGATCCGCGCAGCTTCTGCCGGCCGGCCATCCTGCTCGGCTGACAGTCCGACAAAATATTGCGCCTTGAGATGATCGGGATCGATTTTCAGGGCGCGCTCAAAGGCGGCCTTGGCGTCAGCGGTGACGATGCTGTTGCCGGCGGCGACCATCGCCTCGCCGAGATCGGCTTCGCGATCGGCAGTCGCGCCAAGAAGTCGCACGGCATTGGCCCGCGCCCGAACCGCGTCGTTGAAACGGCCCATGCGCATGTAGACCGGCGCGACCACGGCCCAGCCCTGACCGTCATCGGGATTGCGTTCCAGATGGGCTTCGACCTGCGCCACCATGCTCTCGATGGAGCGTTGTTCCGGCGGCGTATTGAGCCGCCCGGCCAGCGGCGCACCGGGAAGGCTCGGGGAACCCCATGTGATGTAAAACCCGGCGGCGATCGCCGGCACAACGATCAGCGCCACCAGCGCCGCCGCCCGCCGCCGCCAGAGGGTTCCCGGGGCTTCCGGCGCGGGCCGTCCCTCGGCCGCGGTCAGCAATCGCCGTGAGATTTCAAGCCGCGCCGCTTCCGCTTCGCTATCGGGAATCAGACCGGCTTTGCGGTCGCGCTCGATCTCGTCGAGCTGGTCGCGATAAACCGCGACATCATAGCCGACGGCCGCCGTCACGGGGCGGCGCGAAAGCGGCCATAACACGGCGAAAATCGCCGCCGCCGTCATCAGGGCCAGGATCAGAAACAAGGTCATGCGCCCGCGTTACAACACGGGCGGAAGGCGCCTGCAACTGGGCCGGGATCACGCTTTGGCGGCCAGCTTCTTCTGCTCGCTGGCGACAGCCACTTCGCCGGATTTCAGCATCAGGGAGGCATATTCCTGGCCGAAGACCTTGGCGCAGAAGCGGACGGCGGCGTCGAGCTGGGATTGACGGAAGGCGCGATCCGATTCGCCGGCGTTGCGCAGATTCTCGACAAGGCTGGGCGTCGTGGTCTCAAGATAATGCTGCAGGTCCTGCCAGGTCCGCGAGGTCAGTTCGTTCACCGCCAGCTCGTTGGCATAAACGCGGCAGGTCTTCACGAATTCGATCAAGGCCTCGGTATCGCCGACTTCGCCCACATCGACGGTTGAATTCGGCGCGATCTCCTTGATCGGACGCGGCCGCAGCAGACGCCGGACACGGCCGGTCAGGCTTTCGATCTCGTTCTTGAGCAGATCGGATACCTGGGTGCGCAAGGCGGCAAGGCGCCGGCTCCAGGGCGAGTCATACGAAAGGTTGATTTCGCTGCGCATACCACGCGCGGCGTCATGAATGCTCTTGAGCAGGGCGCCGGTGGCAAGTCCCCGACCCGTCCGCAGTTCCGCTTTCAGTTCGCCGATCATCCGTTCGATTTCGGCGAAGACGATTTCGACGGCGGCCGAATAAGGTCCTTCCGCAACCCGCGACGCAAGGTCGCTGCCGGCAGCCCGCGTCGACAAGCGGATCAACTGCCAGGGCGCGGCAAGACGGCTCATGGTCATGACCAGCACATAGACGAAAAGCTTCGATCCGCCGCTGGCCGGCGAATCGATCGAATCCTTGATCTCGAGAACCGTCGCGCCGTCGAACACCTTGATGTGGCCGGGCAATTGCGACCCGAACGCCGACAGCGTATCGCGCGACTTGATGATCGTCAGGATCGAGGCGATGTCGGTCAGCGCCCGCGGCGTATTGATCTGTCCCGTCAGACGACGGCTCAACTTCTCGTCGGCATGGGCGGCGGCAAGCGCCTCCTCCATGCGAATGGCGGTGCGATCCTGAAATGCCCGCGCCAGTTGTTCGGCACGCTGCGGCTCGCCATTGTCGAAAGCGATCGCAACCTGGTCGGTGACGGCCTTGGCCTCGCCGGGCATCAGATCGCGACAGATCCAGTCCCAAACCGGTTCGAGAATGACGCGCGCAATGCGGCCCGGATGATTGTGGGTCGCACTGTCGTCGACAAGGAATGGCTCGAGCGGTTGAAAGAATAATCGGCTGAGATTACCCGGCCGCTTGGGACGCGCCTGTTCGCGGGCATCGCGACGCAATTCCTGCAGTACGAGTTCCGCGCCGGGTGCTTCCTCGCCGCGCAGCAGACCGCGTTCAAGCTCCGTCATCAAAAGATTGCGTGCTTCGGGACTGAGATCCCGAAGGAACTGTCGTAACCGCTCGACAAGGAGGCCGTCGGACATACGCAACACTCTGCATTTCACCCCAAGCAGTGGGTGATACGCGAGGTGCGTTAAAATCGCGTTGAGGTGCTGCGGTGTGTATTGAAGAACTGCGAAGCCGTCAGGCGACGGGCGTCCAGCTTCCGTCCGGATTGCGGCATGCCGCGCCGCGCGCGATCTGCGGCCGTCCGTCGATATAGATCGTGTGCGTGAAATCGCGGCATTGCATGCCGCGGCGATCATATTGCGGTCCCGGAACGATCGTTCCGCGACGGCCGGAGTCCGGATTCTCCCAGCCGGTCGGCGCACCGGCAGCACCGCTCTCGAGCGCCTGCATCTGAGCGTAATAGGCGCGCTGCTTGTCCTCGTCGTCCATCGCAGCGCCAATGCGATTGCCAAGCAAGCCACCAAGCGCGGCACCGGCAACGCCGGCCGCAACACGCGCCCCCGTGCTACCGCCGATCTGCGAACCGATTGCCGCTCCGGCCAGCGCACCCACCTGAGTTCCCGTATTTTCGCGAGGACCCGTTCCGGTCTGGGGGTTACCCGCGCAGCCGGCAAGGATGGCCGAAGCCACGACAATGGTACCAATCGAACGCATAGAACGCACTTCCCCCGATTCCCCCGGTTCACCGCAAGGCGCGCGGCAGGCAGGCACTTAACAACAGCGAATAAGGCGATAATCTGGCCGTCCGCCCGAATTCGCAGACGGATATCATGGACATCAAATCGTAAACAAAGCGAATGTGTTAGGCTGCGGGCAGCGTCAACTCGGCGCGCAGTCCGCCAATCGGCGCCGTCCCCAGCGTGAACTTGCCGCCATAAAGCGAGGCGAGTTCCACAACGATCGAAAGCCCCA
>JAEYVN010000424.1 GCA_023431725.1 Pseudomonadota bacterium | reverse complement strand
GCATCGGCATCGCCAAGCGCGACCATGCAGGACGCAAAGTGGTTGCGATCCTGGTTCACGAGACGCTGGCAGTCACGGAACAGGAAGCCCTTTCGTTGCAGGCGTTCGTAGAGATAGCTGGCATATTCCGGATTACGCTTCGACAGCCGTGCATTGACGATCTGGATATTCTCGCCGAGATCGACGCCGAGGTTTTTCGCGCTTTCACGAACGCGGTCTTCGCGTCCAACCAAGAGCGCGGTGCCAAGCCCCTGATTGACGAAGCTCGCGGCGCCGCGGATCACCTGCTCTTCTTCGCCCTCCGCGAACACCACGCGTTTCGGCGAGCGCTTGACCTTCTGGAACACGCGTTGCAGCACGCCGGCGACAGGATCGCGCCGCGTCCGCAATTGCTGGCGATAGGCATCCATGTCGACGATCGGCTTGCGGGCGACGTTGGTATCCATCGCCGCTTTCGCCACGGCGGGCGGCACGAACGAGATCAGACGCGGATCGAACGGCACCGGGATGATGTACTCGGGGCCGAAGCGCGGCCGCATGCCATAGGCCGCGGCGACCTCGTCGGGAACGTCTTCGCGCGCCAGTTCAGCCAAGGCGTGGGCGGCTGCGATCTTCATTTCCATGTTGATCGTGGTCGCGCGCACATCGAGCGCGCCGCGGAAAATATACGGGAAGCCGAGAACGTTGTTGATCTGGTTCGGATAGTCGGACCGGCCCGTTGCCATGATCGCGTCATCGCGCACTTCGGCGACTTCCTCGGCCGTGATTTCCGGATCGGGATTGGCCATGGCGAAGATGATCGGCTTGGCGGCCATTGACGCCACCATCTCCTTGGTCACCGCACCCTTGGCCGAAAGACCAAAGAACACGTCCGCGCCTTTCAGTGCATCGGCCAGTGTGCGCGCATCGGTCTTCACCGCATGCGCTGACTTCCATTGGTTCATGCCCTCGCTGCGGCCTTCATAGATCACGCCTTTGGTGTCGCACAGGATCAGGTTGTTGTGCGGCACACCGATCGCTTCGAGCAATTCGAGACAGGCGATGCCGGCAGCACCAGCGCCATTGCAGACGATCTTGGTGGTCTTGAAATCGCGGCCGGTCAGCGACAGGGCGTTGATAAGGCCCGCGGCGGCGATAATCGCGGTGCCATGCTGGTCGTCATGGAAGACCGGGATGTCGAGCAATTCGCGCAGGCGCTGCTCAATGATGAAGCATTCCGGCGCCTTGATGTCTTCGAGATTGATGCCGCCCCAGCCCTTGCCAAGGTACTTCACGCAATTGATGAATTCGTCGGCCTCTTCGGTCGAGACTTCCAGGTCGATGGAATCGATGTCGGCAAAGCGCTTGAACAGCACCGACTTGCCTTCCATCACCGGCTTGGCGGCCAGCGCCCCACGATTGCCGAGGCCAAGGATGGCGGTGCCATTGGTGATGACGGCGACGAAATTGCCTTTGGTTGTGTAATCGTAGGCGCGGCTCTCATCCTCGGCGATCGCGAGCACCGGGACGGCGACGCCGGGCGAATAGGCCAGCGACAAATCGCGCTGTGTGGCCATCGGCTTGGTGGCGACGACTTCCAGCTTTCCGGGGCGGCCCTCGGAGTGGAACAACAGCGCTTCCTGATCTGTAAAATGCGGCCTCGGGGTTCGGCCGGACGACTTGGGGGACATTGCAACTCCTTGGGGGCACTTGATGTTTTTGAGGTCGTGCTCGCGTGGGACGTTAGCGGAACAAACGCAGGGGCCTCAAGTGGATGAACCGGAATGGATCGGGCGACGTCCAATCCTTCTGACGGCTTCTTCGTGGACGGTATCAAAACGCCACTCGCGTCCGCGCCGAGCCGCTCCTATATCCAAGGTTCGGGGAAGCCAATCATGATTCGTTCATTGCTCCGCCTGATCGGCGTCGTTGCGTTAGCCGCGGGCTTTATTCTGTTGGTGTATGACGGCGCCAAATCCATCGCCGATAGCCGGATCTATATCTACAAGCTCGGCCAGCTCTGGACGGACGTCAACGCGGCAAGTTTGCAGGCGGTGCAGGCAAGCATCCAGACCAGCTTGCCGGCGCAGGCCTGGGACCCCGGCTTCACGACCATTCTCGATCAGCCGTCCTGGCTGATTTTCGGCATCGTCGGAACGATCTTCATCCTGCTCGGACGCAAGCGAAAGCCACTGATCGGCTATGCTCGGTAGGGGCGTCTGGGCCGCCCCTAGCTGCAGACTTATCGGCTAGGATTCTCGATTGCGGCCAGGCCGGCACGGGCGATCTGTGCGTCCTGGGCCGAAAAGACCCCGGCCACGCCAATGGCGCCGATGATCTTGCCGTCGACGATGATCGGGAAACCGCCTTCGAAGGGCGCGACATCCTGAAGCGCGAGGAGGCGGGTACCGGCCCCACCCGCTGCCACGGCATCTTCCAGCATCTTGGTCGGCAGCCGGAAGCCGAGAGCGGTCTTGGCCTTGCTCTCGGATACGCGGATCGAGACCAACTGGGTGTTGTCCAGCTTCTGGAGCATGACGAGATGGCCGCCGCTGTCGATGACGGCAATCGACACCTGCCAGTTGTTCTTGACGGCTTCAGCCTCAGCAGCCGCCACGACCTTCTTGGCCAGGTCCAGCGTAATGGGCGGTCCGTAAGGCGGCGGTGCCGACTGCTGGGCAGCGGCAGGTCCTGCAAACAGGAACGCGGCAAGCGCGAGCGCAGGCAGCTTGAACGTCATGGCATCTCCTGAACGGGCCGCGGGCCGGGCGGCCGAGTCGGCGGGCAGCATAGGGGGAACAACGGACAAGGGGAAGACGGAGCGGCCTTTCGCCATAGAGTCTATTCGTTGCCAACCGGTGTGCGGCGGCCCCGTGCAGACCGGTATCTTCGACACTATATTAGCATCAGATTTTGGAGGGTCTTTCATGCTGATGTTCAAAAAATCGCTGACCATTCCGACGAAGGCCGAGGCATTGCCCGGCCGCGCCACGCCCATTCCGACCGCGACCCATCATTTCGTCAACGGCAACCCGCTCAAGGGACCGTATCCGGCGGGCGCGGAAATCGCGGTGTTCGGTATGGGGTGCTTCTGGGGCGCCGAGCGGAAATTCTGGGAGCTGGGTGACGGCGTCTATGTCACCGCCGTCGGCTATGCTGCCGGCCATACGCCGAACCCGACCTATGAGGAAGTGTGCTCCGGCCGGACTGGCCATAACGAGGTTGTGCTGGTCGTGTTCGACCCGAAGAAGATTTCCTATGAGACGCTGCTGAAAACCTTCTGGGAGAGCCACAACCCGACCCAGGGGATGCGGCAGGGCAACGATATCGGCACGCAATATCGATCGGGCATCTATGTCTTCAACGATGCCCAGCGCAAAACTGCGGAAGAGTCGAAGGCGATGTATGCCAAGGCGCTGGCCGACAAGCGTTATGGCGACATCACGACGGAAATTCTCGATGCGTCGGAGTTCTTCTTCGCCGAAGACTACCACCAGCAGTATCTCGCCAAAAATCCGTTCGGTTATTGCGGTCTTGGCGGAACCGGCGTGAGTTGCCCGATCGGCACCGGCGTTGTCGCGGCCTGACCAGTGCAGGCGATCGCTTGAGTAGCAAGCAGGTGGGGCTTTACGCCCCACCTTTTTTATTGCGACAAAATTTGTGGCTGCGCGGCAGACATTGCCCCGTCACGGCATTGGTGCCATCTTTTTGCAGTGAGGGGCACATGCGAAAATACGAGTACTTTCTCGAAACATTTTTGTTTCAGAGCCGCTGGTTGCTGGCGCCGTTCTATATCGGTCTGGTCATCAGCCTGTTGTTGCTGCTGATCCATTTCGTCGTTCAGCTCTTTATGTTCGTCGTCAAGATTCACATCGCGTCCGAATCCGAAGTCATCCTCGGTGTGCTGGCGCTGATCGATCTCGTGCTGGTCGGCAATCTGGTCCTGATCGTCATCTTTTCCGGCTACGAGAATTTCGTCTCGCGGATCGAGATCGAATCGCACGATCGGCCGGAATGGATGACCAAGGTCGATTTCGGTGGTCTCAAGATGAAGCTGATGTCGTCGATCGTGGCGATCTCGGCCATCCAGGTGCTGAAGGCGTTCATGAATATCGGCAGCTACGACGACAAGAAGCTGTGGTGGCTTGCCGGTATCCACGTCGTCTTCCTCGGTTCGATGTTGGTCATCGCGATCTCCGATCGTGTGTCGGAGAAGAGCAAGCCGCCGGAGGAACACCCGCCGTCAAAGCGCAAGCTTGCGCGGGCCGACGCAAAATAAATCCGCGGGTGAGATTTTATTAACCATGCACGGCGTTAATCAGGGCTGAACTTTTGCCCGGATTCGCCGATGCGGCCTCATGTCCAGTTTTGCCGCTTCTCCATGACCGTTGCGGTCGCGCTGGCTTTGGCTGGCTGCGCGCAGCGGCAGGCCTATGTCGAACAGCAGGTCGTCGCGGAACAGGTTCCGGTCCAGGTTGCGGCTGGCGGCCCGTACACACCGGCCGCAGCATTGACCGGATATGATGCGCCCTACCAGCTCGATGCCGGTGACCGGCTTCGTGTGCAGGTGTTCGGGCAGGATGGTCTGACCAATTCCTATATTGTCGATGCCGCAGGCAATGTGTCGATTTCGTTGATCGGTTCCGTGCCGGCTCGTGGCCTCACCACCTCGGAACTGGCGCGGGCCATCTCGGGCCGCCTGCGCAACGGCTATATCCGCAATCCGCATGTGTCGGTGGAAGTCGAAGCCTACCGGCCGTTCTTCATCCTCGGCGAGGTCAATGCGCCGGGACAATATCCGTATGTGCCGAACATGACGGTCGAAGCGGCCGTTGCGATTGCCGGCGGCTTTGCGCCGCGCGCGAGCAAGACCGACATCATTCTCGCGCGCAGCTTCAATGGACAGACGATGCGTGGACCGGTGCCGCCCGACTATCCAATGCGTCCGGGCGACACCATCACTGTGAAAGAGCGGTGGTTCTGAGCCGCCTCACGTCATGACGTGATGGTCTTGGCGAAGAACTCATAGGTGCGCTGCCACGCCAGTTTGGCGCTCTCTTCGTTGAAGGCGGACCGCTCGTCGCAGCAGAAGCCGTGGCCAGCAGGATAGACAAAGATTTCCGTGTCCGGCCGCTTCTGCTTGATGATCTCGACATCCGACATCGGGATGCCGGTGTCCTGTTCGCCGAAATGCATCTGCACGGGGCATTTCGGTTTCTCGTCGGCGAACTTGACGATGGCGCCGCCATAGAAGGCTGCCGATGCGGCCAAGCCATCGAGGCGTGTGGCTGCAAGAAAAGCGACGCTGCCGCCCAGGCAAAAACCGATAATGCCGACCGGACCGACCGACTTCACGTCATCCATGGCGGCCTGTACGTCCAGCAACATCGTGTTCCAGTCGATCTTGCCGATGAATGTCCGGGCGTGGGCCACTTCGTCGGCTGAATAGCCCGACTGGAAATCGCGTTCGATGCGATCGAAGATCGCCGGCGCAATGGCGACGTACCCCTGAGCGGCGATCCGATCGCAGACATTACGGATATGGCTGTTGACCCCGAAAATCTCCTGTATCACCACCAGCGCGCCCTTCGGCGTGCCGGACGGGTCGGCGCGATAAGCACCAAGCGTATGACCATCACTGGCGGTGAGCGACAAATGCTTGCCCAAGGCTCTCTCCCTGTCTTTGATTTCTCAATCAGGCTGGCGGCTTAGCATGGGCAGGTGACAGGGAGAAAGCCTCCGCGAGCAGGGTATAGGAACGCTTCCGCGCGTCATGGTCATGGAGCATGCTGGTGATCATGACTTCATCGGCCTGCGTGGCGGCGACAAGGGCATCGAGGCGCTCCTTCACCATCGCCGGCGTGCCCACCGCAAGTCGGATACGGTTCTGCTTGATGCGCTCGCGATCCACGGGTGAATAATCATAGGCCAGAGCAACCTCGGGACTTTCCAGTGGCGCATACACGCCCTTGGCCCGGCGCACGAAATTGAGATCGATGGTGGAAGCGAGACGCTCCGCTTCATCGGCTGTCTCGGCGACAACGGCGGCCGTGGCGAGAATGGCGTAAGGCCTGGCGAGATGCTGCGATGGCTGGAAGCGCGCGCGATAGACTTGCATCGCGTCAGCGACATCGTGGCTGGCGAAATGATGCGCGAATGAGAACCCCGCGCCGATCGAAGCGGCAAGCTGCGCGCTGTAATCGCTGGAGCCGAGCAGAAAGATCGGCGGCAGCGTCACGTCGGTCGGCATCGCACGAATGCTGCTGAACGGATGATCCTCCGGGAAGCCGTTGTTCTCGAGCAGCAGCAACTCCTGGAAACGATCGAGGAAATCGTCGGCTTCGGCGACATCCTGACGTCTCCGCAACGCGATCGACGTCACGTGATCGGTGCCCGGCGCGCGTCCGAGTCCGAGATCAATGCGGCCGGGAAACAATGCTTCAAGCACCTTGAAGCGCTCCGCCACGGTGAGCGGCGCGTGGTTCGGCAGCATGACGCCACCGGAGCCGATGCGCATGTTCTTTGTGATCGCCGCAATCTGACCAATCATGATGTCGGGCGCAGAACTGGCGATATTCGCGAGGTTGTGATGCTCGGCGAGCCAGTAGCGCGTGAAACCAAGCGTGTCGGCATGGCGCGCGAGATCGAGGCTGTTGCGCAGCGACTGCGCGGGAGAGCCACCGGCCGGGACTGGAGAAAGATCGAGAATCGAAAGGGCTGTCATATCGGTCTTCGTTCGGCGCAGAGAGACATTGCGAAACCGATGTAGGCCGATTGAACCGGAATGTCAGCGTGTCTGCTTCGTCGCTGCCGGCGTGGTCTGGTTTGGCTGCCCGGCAAAGAGGTTGAACGGGAAAATCAGCGGCGTTTCCTGCTGCTGCTGTTTTGCCGGGGCGGGGCGTATTCGCCGCTTCTGAGCTGTCTTTGCGGGTCTTTTCGCCTGCTTGGTAATGACGATCGGATTCTTGAATTTTGGTCTTGCCAGCGGCAAGGGAGTGTCCTCTTCGCGGATCGCGATGCTTCCGGTTGTCAGCGGATCAGCCTGTGGTTCGGGTTTCGTCTCGACTACTTCCTCACTCTGTTCCGTTTGCTCTGTCCGCGCCGGCCTGCTTTCGGTCGCCGGCGTATCCGTTTTCGGCGGCGTCGCCATCGTCAGCGCAGTCGTTGCGAGGCCCTCGGCCGGCGGCGGAGTGGATGCCACGATCGCTTCGGCTCCCTCGATCGCAAGCGGCAATCCGGATGTTGGCGGTACCAATTCCCGTTCCGATGGGGCGACGATGTCACGGACAGCCTGAACGGATGCCGGCTCTTCTGCTGGAGCCGTTGCTGCCTCC
>JAEYVN010000418.1 GCA_023431725.1 Pseudomonadota bacterium | reverse complement strand
GCCGCGGCGGTCGCCAGCGGTGATGTCGTGGTCGTCATGGATGCCGACCTCAGCCATCCTCCCGATCGTGTTCGCGCCCTTGTCCAGCCGGTCCTCGACGGTTCGAGCGATATGGCCGTGGGCAGCCGTTTCGTGCCGGGCGGGGCAACACCGGGCTGGCCGATGTGGCGGTACCTGCTGTCGCGGATGGGCAGCCTGCTCGCGTGGCCGCTCACCGAGGTCAAGGATCCCATGTCCGGCTTCTTTGCCGTCCGGCGCGAGCGTCTGCTGGCGATCGACCCGGCGGCTGCCGGCTTCAAGATCGGCCTGGAGGTCATCGCGCATGGCGGCGGGGCTCTGAAGGTCAGCGAAGTGCCGATCGTTTTTCCGGATCGCGTCCACGGCGAGTCCAAGATCGGCAAGGCGCAGATGGTCGCTTATGTGCGACGCCTTCTCGTTCTCGCCGGCGGAGCGGTGTCGGCCAGCGGAGCGGCGCGTTTTGCGGCGGTCGGCCTGATCGGCATGTTCGTCGATCTTCTGGTGTTCGAAGCGCTGTTCGCCTTCGGTGTGCCGCTGATGATTGCTCATGTCGTCAGCTTCTGCGCCGCGACCGTTTCGAACTATTTCCTGAACTCGCGCTGGGCCTTTGCCGAAAGCTGGTCGGCGGACCGGCGACACTCCCGCGATCATTACGGGCGGTTTCTTGCCGTGTGTCTTCTGGCGCTCGCCATTCGCGGTGGCGTGCTGATCGTTGCCACAGGCGCCTTGGGTATGCCGCCGCAACTCGCCATATTGTTCGGCATCGGCACGGCAGCGATCATCAACTATCTCGGCTCGGCCTTCTTTGTCTTTCCTTCGCTCAATCCGCGCGTGCCTTACGATATCCGCTGGCGCGTCACTGCGATTGGTGTCGTGGGCTATGTCGTCGTGCTGCGCCTGTTGTTCATCGGCCTTGTCGATCTGCTGCCGCAGGAAGCCTATTACTGGAATTACTCCCAGCATCTCGACTACGGCTATCTCGATCATCCGCCCATGGTGGCCTGGCTGATCTGGGCCGGTACCAGCGTCTTCGGCAACAATGAGTTCGGCGTTCGCATTGCGGCCTGGCTGGGCTGGTTCCTGACCGCTTTCTTCAGCTTCCGCCTGACGCGGCGGATGTTCGGCAAATCGGCCGCTTTCGTCAGCCTGTTGCTGGTGGCCGCATTGCCGTTCTTTTTCGCGACCGGCTTCTTCATCACGCCTGATGCGCCATTGGCGGCCGCCTGGGCCGGGGCGCTCTGCTTCCTTGAGCGTGCCCTCATCGGCGGCCGGCGTCACGCCTGGTGGGGCGTCGGCATCTGCATCGGGCTCGGCATGCTGTCGAAATATTCGATTGCGCTTCTGGGGCCGGCGACGCTGTTGTTCATGCTGATCGACGCGCGCGCGCGCCCGTGGCTGAAGCGGCCCGAGCCCTATCTCGCTGCCGTGCTGGCCCTCCTCATCTTCTCGCCGGTCATCTACTGGAATCTGAAAAACGGGCTCTCCTCGTTCGCTTTCCAGAGCACGCGGCGCGTAGGGGGGCAGTTTGAATTCTCGCTGCCGATGCTGATCGTTCAGGCGTCGGCCTTGCTCACGCCGCCTGGCCTTTTCGCCGCGGCAGCCGCGTTATGGGCGCAATGGAAACGGCCGGTCGCGACCGCGACCGCGCAGCGTATCTCGCACTTCATCCTGATTTTCACGCTGCTCCCGCTGACTGTCTTCGTGGTGTTCAGCCTGACGCGCGCCGTGAAGATGAACTGGACCGGGCCGCTCTGGCTTGCCCTGTTGCCGGCAATGGCGGCCGTCGTCGTGGCTGTCGGCCAGCGCTCGTCCCCATTCGATATTACAATTCGTCGCGGATGGGTGCCGACGGTGGCAATCAGCCTCGCGTTTTACGGCATCGCCTTCAACTATCTGGTGCTCGGCATTCCGGGGGTGGGCTATGTCTTCAGGCTGCCAGGGGCGCCGGTCGCCTGGAACGAATTCGGGCGCGAGGCCGGTGCCCTCCAACGTGCGGTGAAACAGGCCACTGGCGCTGAACCGCTGCTGATCGGTTTGGATCCCTACAATACTGCAAGCGAACTCGCCTTCTATGGCAAAGCCAATGGCGGGGTCACGAACTCGGTTGGCCGTGGACTCTTTGGCCAGCAAAGCCTCATGTACGGTTACTGGCACCGCCCTGACACCCTGTATGGCCGGCCGGCTATCCTGTTTGCTTTCAAGCGCTATCAGCTTGAAGACCCGGCGCTCTCCAATCATTTCGCCAGTCTCGGCGCGCCGGTGGAGCAGGTTATCACCAAGGGCGGCAAGCCGGCGGGGCGCTTCTACTATCGGATCGGCTACGATTACCGCGGCGTCGAACCTCGAGTTCGCCAATAAGACGGTGATGACAGAGCGCGAGGCTAATCGCGTTCACGCGCCCACGGGAACAGAACGGCCGGGAAATGAGCCGCATAGCGGTGTCCCTTGTCCCGTTGGTGAAGGGTCGGGCGCGGACTGTCGTCCGGGGCCACGACTTTGCGATACAGATGCCAGCTTGCATGCCCCAGGACCGGCATGACGATCGCGAGGCCGATAAAGAAGGGCAGAGCGCCAATCACAAGCGCAACGGCAATGAAGAGCGCCCACGCCGCCATGACGATCGGATTCAGCAGGACGGCCTTGATTGACGTGTGAATGGCCACAGCCATGCCGACATCATGATCGAGCAGCAACGGGAAGGATACGACGCTGATCGCAAAGGCCGCGACAGCGAACAGAAAGCCGATGGCGTTGCCGGCAATGATGAGCGTCCAGCCCTCCGGCGTGCTGAAGATCTGATTCAGAAACTGTCCGATGGAGTCCGGCGTTCCATAGCCGAAAAGCGATTGATAAAGCACTTGTGCAACTGCAAGCCAGGCGACGAACAGAAACACCAGCATCAAGGCAAGTGCAAAGATGGCGTCGGCGGACGAACTGCGGCCCACCTCGAACGCATGTTTCCAGGAGGTGTCGAGACCTTCTTCACGACGCCGGCTCAATTCGTAAAGTCCGATGGCCAGGAACGGACCAAGCAACGCGAAGCCGGCAGCGAGGGGGAAGAGGATCGGCATCATGTCGTAGCCGAAACTCAGACGGGCCAGGAAGAGCCCGGCGATGGGATAGATCACGCTGAGCAGAATGACATGGGTTGGCATCGCCAGAAAGTCGTCGATGCCCCTGGCGATTGCGTCCTTCAAATCCGCAAATCCAATTTTGCGGACAACAAGATTTGCAGAGGCGCCTCCGGCGCCATCAAGGACATGGAGAGTAGCCATATCTATGCCTCCGTGAACCGATCATCGAAGGATCGCGGGGCCCCGGGTAACGCTCAGCGTCATGGCGGCACGGGTCACGCCGTAGCTGCGACCTGCAGATAGCGGAGTGTACGCTCTTTTATAACGGTTGTCGCCTCCGCGGTTCGACATGATCCCTTTGGTCGGGTTCCATCGCTGGCGGAGTGCCTATTGATCGGAGCCGTTAAGCGGCGCCGTTTCATTTTCTCAGCGGGACGCCCTTCGTGGTGAAGCGCTGGGTTCTGCCGCTGCGCAGCGGACGCCCTGTGCCTGCGGCCTTGCCGGTGCCCGGCGGCTGATGCGCCGGCACGAGCTGGTCAGGGCGTGAGCCGATCAGATCCCGGCGACCCATTTCCTTCAACGCTTCGCGCAGCAGCGGCCAGTTGTCAGGGTCGTGATAGCGCAGGAATGCCTTGTGAAGCCGGCGTTGCCGCCCGCCCTTGATGGCCTCGACCTTGTCGCTGGTGCCGCGCCGCACGCCGCGCAGCGGATTGAGGCCGGTGTGGTACATGGCCGTGGCGGTCGCCATCGGAGAGGGCAGGAAGGTCTGGACCTGATCGGCGCGGTAGCGATTCTTCTTCAGCCAGAGCGCGAGGTTCATCATGTCCTCGTCGGTCGTGCCAGGATGCGCCGCGATGAAAT
>JAEYVN010000323.1 GCA_023431725.1 Pseudomonadota bacterium | reverse complement strand
TCCGGCTCGACAGCATGTGCGTCAATGTGAAGACGACGCGATCCGGCGCCGAACTCGCCTATATCCGCCACGGCAAGCTGCATCGCGTGCAGGCGGCGCATGCCATTCTCGCCTGCTTCAACATGGCGATCCCCTACATGATGCCGGAATTGCCGGAGGAGCAGCGTCACGCGCTTCTGCGCAACGTCAAGGCGCCACTCGTTTATACAAAAGTGCTTGTGCGCGACTGGAAGGCCTTTGCCAATCTCGGCGTGCATGAGATTTCCGGGCCGATGTCGTTCCACAGCCGGGTGAAGCTCGATTATCCGGTCAGCATGGGCGGCTATCAGCACCCGCGCGATCCATCGGAGCCGATGGGGCTGCATCTCGTCCATGTGCCCAATGAATCCAATCCCGGCGCCGAAGCGCGCGACCAATTCCGCATCGGTCGCATGCAACTGCTGGAGATGACCTTCGCCGATTTCGAAGGGCGCATTCGCGACGAACTCGACCGCATGCTCGGGCCGGGCGGCTTTGCGAGCGGTCGCGACATTGCCGCGATCACCGTCAATCGCTGGTCGCACGGCTATTCCTACGGCAACAATTCGCTGTTCGATTCCGGCGATGAGGCCGAGACGATCGAGCGTGCGCGCCAGCCGGCGGGCCGCGTTGCGATTGCCAATTCGGATGCGGACTGGCACGCCTATGCGCATTCGGCGATCGATCAGGCGCATCGCGCCGTGCGCGAGGTGCTGCTCAGCTAAACGCGATAAAGCCGTCTTCACATTCTCGTTGATTGGAGCCGTGCAACGGCTGTGATACCCGCGCCCCAAGCCTTTCGTGAAAGTGAAGCCGCCTGCTGTGCGGCGGTCGCTGGCCACAGAAGGGCATTGTGTGGGGGACATTTCGAGATGACTGATTGTTGTATACGAGTGGCTCCGTCGGCCGCTATCGTTGTCGTTTGTGCGGGATTGCTTGTTGCGCAGGTGACGGCCGCCACGGCTCAACCCGATCCTTTCAAGAATTCGCCGACCGGCACGTTGACGCTCACCATCGATGTCGAAGGGCAGGGCCGTCATACGAACAAGAACAAGGTGGAGTGGCACGAACTGAATGTGAAACGCCGGCTGCAGCTGGAGTTTCCGATGGTGCGGGTCGGAACAGCGCCGGTCGGCTTCAAGACATCTCCGAAAGCGCAGGGCATCGAGCAGGCCGCGGCAACGCCGCCAGCCGGCGTCGCCGAGATGAGCAAAGCCATGGAAGCCTGCAAGGGCGATCAGCAATGCATGATGCAGACCGGCATGAAGTTCGGCCGCATGATGCAGCAGGGCAAGATGGAAAAGCCGGCCGCTCCGTCGGTAGGCAAGATGGACCGTTTCCATCACTGGATGACCGACCGGCGTCGTCCCTGCGCGAGCGGCTCAATTGTCGTCGATGACAACGGACATGGCATGGTGATTTCGCCGCCGAATCCGGCCGCACCGTTCAAGTATCGGCGGACCGGCGAGCGCAAGCTGCCGGCGGAGCTTGAGTCGGTGATCGAGCAGGCGTGTGCGGCGACGCTCGCAATCGACACCGTCGATGGCAGCGCCGATATCGGCGTGTCGGGGCCGCGCGTTCCGGTCAAGCTGACCTATACCGGCGCCTTTGCCTCGGAGACGGGCCGTTCGGTTCTGTTCATCGAGGATACCAAGAACGGCTTGCAGGTCGGCGCCGTCGATCTGTTCGATTTTCCGGTCGATCCGGCCGCCAGGACCATCGGCGGCGAGCGGCGGGTCGAGAAGATCGGGCAGGTAACGCATGCGGGCGGATACGGCGCGGCGCCGGTCCATGCGCAGGTCAAATGGACGTTCGTGCGGCACTGAAGCATTTGAGCGAAGGCCGCACTGCGTGCTGCCTGCAGAAAATAAAAGCGGCCGCTCTTGGTAGAGCGGCCGCTTTGCGGTTCAGACGTTGCGCGCTGCTTATTGCTTCTTGTTATTCGCGGCCACCAGCGCATTCACATTGGCGTCGAACAGCGCGATGTAATCGTCGGTGTTCGGCAGCATGCCGACGCTGCCGGCGAGATGCACCACCTTCGCGCCGGTGCGCTCCGCCAGCATGTTGGAATGCCGCTCCGGCTGGTTCGCTTCCGCGATGATCAGTCGAATGTTCTTGTCCTTGATCAGCTTGGTGAGTTCGCCGATGCGGCCGAGCTTGGGCGGCGCACCGTCGCGTGATGTGATGAAATCGACGATGGTCAGGCCGAAGCGATTGGCGAAGTAATCCCAGTCGTCATGGAAGGCGATCAGCGGCTCTTTCTTCAGCGGCTCAAGACGGCCCTGCCATTCGTCCAGCTTGTAATTCAGCCGCGACAGGAAGGTCCTGCGGTTGTCTTCGTAGTATTTCCTGTTTTCCGGATCGACCTCGGAAAAGGTCTTCACCATCGCTGCGGTAATGGCATCGGCAGTTTTCGGATCGAGCCAGTAATGCAACGTCGGGGCGCCGCGCAGCGCCCGGCGGTTGCGCGGAGCGGAACCCGCGCTGACGAGCGCTGGGTCATTGACGGCGGCGGAAGCATCGAGATGGCCCTTCTCGCCGCGTTCGATTCCGGTGCGGCCGTTCTTCTGCGCGGCCCGCGCCAGCAACTTGTCGAACCATGGATCGATGGTCGGCCCGGCGCGCACCACGACGCGTGCCCCCTTGAGGACCGACGTTTCCTGCAGGCGCGGTGCATAGCGTTCGGGCCGCTCACCGGCGGGCACGAGGCTCGAGACCACCACGCGCTCGGAGCCGACGGCTTTTGCGAGGGCTCGCAGGTCGCTCGTTGTCGTGACGACGCGAAGCCTCTCCTGCGCGGATGCGGCCGAAAGGAGAGCGAGTGAAATCGCCGCGAACGCAAGCAGCCGCGTGAATGGCATTCGATTCAAGGTCTGTCGTGTCATTGTCCCATCCCGGCGGCCACTATAATGTGGTCGCAGCCCTTCTTCCAAGGGTTCCGAAGTTCGCTGGGCGCCGACCCCGCAGCGCCTCAATCCCTCGCTCTTCCTCCCGCGCTTTTCAGCGCGGATCATCAAGTCCGAACGGAGTTTGAATGTCGTCCTTGCGAATTCGCCTGCCATTGGGCCTTTGCCTGCTCGCGGCTCTTGCCCTGACGATGCTGTCGGTGCCGGCCAGGGCACAAAAGGCTTTTCCGTTCGATGCCGAATTGCGGCTGGAGGCAAAGCCGTTGCCCGGGACCAAGCGGCTTCCGTGGTTGCAATTTTCGGAAAATGGAACGGTCGATATCGATCTGTGGTGTGCCAGCGGGCGCGGGCAGGCGGTGATCGTCGATCAGACGATTACCATCGTGCCGACTGCATTGCGCGACAACAATTGCTCGCAGGATCGTCTGCTGATGGACAAGGAGTTCCTCACCAGCCTGACGCAGGTCACGGCCTGGCGCTGGGAGGGCGTGTTGCTGGTCCTCGAAGGTCCGCAAGTCCTGCGCTGGCGTCCGGCATCGAACTAGCCGCAGTTCCTCGTCGCGACCGAGCCCGGCGCGTTCACTTCGCCCAGGTTTCCTTGTCGCTATCCCACACCTGGCCCTTCAATTCCCTGGCGATGGCGCCCTGCAGCGCATCGCTGCCGGAGGGATCGGCGGAGTCGCCGTCGCCGCGACTGGAATTGATCGACAGGCGCGGGCCGCCGCCGGCATCCTGGACTTCGCTGTCGAACTGGCCGATGCGCACGACGATCACGTCCTTCGCGCCCGGCTTCTCGCTGCTGAACAAAAAGGTTGTGCCGACGACTTCGGTAAGACCAAGACCCGGCACGGTGACATCGGGACGTTTCACCAGCACGGTGAGTTCGCCGGTGACGTCGTCCCATTCAACCTCGTCGACTTCGGCCGACAGGGCCTTGGCGGTCACGGCGGCGATCGCCTTGCCGAGCTTCTCGCGATCCAGCTTGCCATTGGCGTCACGCCAGGCCGCCGCCGGAAAGCGGATGGAGCGGCTGAGATCGATACCGCCGCTGGTCCAGCCCGCGCGCGTCACGCCCGGCAGCGACTTGACCTTGGCGATGACATCGATCGCGCGTTCGGGATCGACTTCCGCCTGCACATCGAAGTATCCGCGCCGCAAGGCTTCGCAACTCGGTGCGATGCTGTAGGCCTGCAGCTGCACCTTTTCCGAGCGGAGCGATTTCAGGGCATCGATCAGCGACGCACGATTGATGCGAAAGGCGATGGTGCCCGGTGTCACTTCACGAAAGTCCGCCGGGGTTTCGGTGATCGTTTCCTCAACCGCCGTCTGCTCCTGGAATTCCTTCGCGCTCATGTCGGTGACATCGCCCGACGAGGCCTTGAAGATGCGGTCGCCGAATTTCAGCGTCCCGTCGAATGAGAAGGTATCGCCCGAGCCGGTACGAATGAGATCGACGCTGACCGGCGTCTTGCTTTCCTGGCTCTGGCCGGCACCGACCAGCCGATTGCCCTGTGGCTTCAATGCCACCACGACGCGGTCGCGCAGGGGTGAGCCAGGCGCCATGGCATGACACAGATCGAGTTCGGCCGACACCACCTTGCTGCCGTTGCGCGTTTCCTTCAGGAACGCGTCGGTCTCCAC
>JAEYVN010000317.1 GCA_023431725.1 Pseudomonadota bacterium | reverse complement strand
CTGCCGAAACATGCGCCCCACAAACAATCTTAGCGGCCACAGATGGCGACTTGAAACCGACGGATATCGTAAAGCGGTAGACATCAGAACTGTTTTTGAGTTTTACGACAGCGCCGCTTTCGATGAGTTTCTCGCGCCGCGGCAGGCAGATCTTGTGCGTCGAAGCATTGAGCTCGGCCCGCATTTCAGAGCCGGCCAGGACGACGAACATGCGGTCACCCTGATACCCCCGTGCACAGACCTGGGTATATTCGAGCTCGAACTCCTGTGCGTCTTCGGGAATGCGAGCACGCTCGAGGAGCGTCATCTCCAGATCTTCGAAGCTTGCGTTCGGCAATTCGAACGCGCGGCGCGCCATCACAGCCTTGTCGTTGGGTGAGGCAAAGACACGGCAACCGGCATCGAAGAGCAGTCGATAGGCATCACTGGCCATGCGGTTGAGCGCAAAGACGCGTTCTGGAGGGCGTCGGGTGAGGGGAGGAGACTTCTCGTTCTGCAGCCGCATGAGACCTGCCGCTTGTGCATCGTTCACAAACCGCAGTTCAAGGTGTTGGGCGGCATCCTTATCGAAGATATTGTTGTTGAAGGCCGATACCACGAAGACTTCGGTTGCGAAGCGCCGCGTCGCATCCTGAGCGTGGTGCTGCAGGCGGATCGACAGGTCGCTGGTCTCGCCGATATACGCGATGCCATCTCCTGCCAGAATGTATGTGCCGGCAAAACGCATCGGGCGTTCCGCGCAGACCGCTTCTGTCTCGGCGAACGGGAAGCTGAGAACGCGCAAGTTCTGACTGCGGTCGGTGATCTCGCGCAAGCCGAGCACATTGTCATCCTGACGCAGGATGATCGAGGCAAACCCGGACAGATCCGGGCGATCGGAAGAAAACAGACTCATGGATGATGATCTCATTTGCTGAGATCGGCGATCGGACGAGGTCACGTGCCATCTCACGACCATCGCTGCAGCCCATGACTCAGGCGGGCCGGTGAGCGAGGCGCAATTGGAGCGGCTGTCGGCGTGAAAACGCCGTCAGGGGGAGCCGGATCGCCGATCGATGTCTAGATGAGCGAGGAAACGCTGCGCATCGGGATGCTGCACGCAGCAGAGCCAGGCCGCATGCCGCAGATCGGGGCAGCGCTTACGGGATCAAGCAAAATGAGATGGAGAAACGGCGCCGAATCGGCGCTAAAAGTCGACTTAGCCATGTTGGACCCTCGAACGGTCTGGTGTGGTTAGGTCGCTGTCGGGTGTTACCAGCACCTGGCGGCGACCGCCTGATGCAATGGTTGCATCGGCGCACATAAGGATATGAATATTCGCCCGATAGTCCAGCTGCGCAACCAAAGCATGGTTAGCAACTAGTTGATTTCGCCATTCGCCGGTTCGATTCCGACGAGCCCAGCCAGCCACCTAGCGGATTTTAGCCGGTTGGGCGTCTCTCCGCGCAGGCCCCAAAAACCCGCAATTTCGGGACTTTCTCTACCGATTGTTCGTCATCCGGGCGCCGAGAGATACCGCGTCGCGTTATTCAGCCCGAAAATTCCGCAAAAGTCTCCGCGCGGCCATTCGGTGGTTGGCGGCGCGTAGAAATGATGCGGGTTAAACGCACGACATCGATAACTTTTGACTGCAAAGCCGGGGCTGGTGTTGCGCCTGTTATTCAACTGTGAAGCCGGTCGCTTTGACGGGTGCAGCCCATCTGGCAATCTCGTCTTTGATAAAGCGAGACAAGTATTCCGGGCTGCGACGGTCAGCGGCAACAACTTCGACACCGAGACCGTTCAGTCGATCGCGGAAGGATGGCGTATCCAGCGCCGCGGCCGCTACGTCGCGAAGTTTCTGCACGATCGATGGTGGAGTGTCTTTTGGTAAAAAGATTCCGTACCAATCGGCGATGTCGAAACCGGCGAGCCCCTGCTCATCTGCAGTCGCCAGATCGGGGAGCATCGGCGATCGCGATCGTGAGAGGTTAGCGATCGCCTTGGCCGTACCGCCTTTGACGTGTGGTATCACGTCCTGGATCAGGTTGCAGATGTAGTCGATGCGGCCGGCAATCATGTCTTGTATCGCCGGCGCCACCCCGCGATAGGGTACGTGTGTCACCTCCGTGCCGAGTGCAAGGTTGAGCATGACGCAGCCCAAATGCGACGAAGACCCAGCGCCAGCGGAGCCAAAGCTCACAGTCTTCTTTGTTTTCAAGTGGTGCGTGAATTCCTGCAAACTCTCGACCGGTAAGTTCTTGGGTGCAATCAGAATCAGCGGCTGGCGTGTCAGCAGAGCTACAGGAGCGAAGTCGGTGACTGAGTTAAATGGCGGCTTCTTGTAGAGAAGCTGGCTGTAAGTAATTGCGCTGCCGATAAAGAGAGCCTGATAGCCGTCGGGCGCGGCCTGCGCCACGCGACTGGCGCCGGTCGTGCCGCCGGCCCCGGAGACATTCTCAACGACGATTGGAAACCCAAGACTCTCGCTCATTTGCATTGCAAATAAGCGCCCGACTGCATCGGTCGGCCCTCCGGCCGTATACGGAATGACCAACGTGATAGGCCTCGTCGGCCATTCCTGAGCACGAGCGGCGCCGCAGGTGACGAGGACCAATGCCAGAACAATTTGCATCCGACAGCGCATTTGAACCGGAACCTACGATCGCTCGCCGGAAAAGGCAACGACGGTGCACGAAGAGCGTCCAAGAGCCATTATCGACCGAGGGGCTCCATACCCTTCGCTCTGATGACTGACGCGGCCTCTGGTGTCGCAAGATACTTGATCAGGGCCCTGGCGGCGTCAGGCTGATTGGCAGCGGCGCTGATGCCTGCCGTATTGACCAGCCAATTCTGCAGCTCGCCCGGCAGGGGACCGACAATTTGCACACCCTTGGTGGACAGTAGTGTGGGGATGCCAGCAATTGCGAGCTCGACTTCTCCCGCAGCGAGGGCCGGCGCAACGCGCGCAAGAGCATTGGGCTTGGTCTTGGCCTTGAGCTGTTCGGCGATGCCAAGCCGATCGAACGCCTGGGAAAGCTGCCTGCCGTACAATGCGTCTGGCGCATAGGTGAATGAGTTTGCGCTGAGTAGCGTGTTCTTGAGGGCATCAACCGAACTGATGTCTGGTTTGGTTGCTCCGTCGCGTACCGCCACGCCTATGGCGGCTCGGACGATGTCCGCGCGCGTGTCGCGGGTAATCTTGCCTTGCTTGATCAATTCATCCACTTCGGACGAATCGATGATGACAAGATCGAATGCTTCACCGGCTTCAATCTGCTTTCGGAAGGCAGTGCCTGCCCCATACTCGATAACAACCTTGTGTCCCGTGCCACGCTCGAATTGAGGGAGAAGCTCGCCGAACGTACCTCTCATGGCGGCGCCGGCCATAACTTTGACGTCAGCAGCGTTTGCTGCGCTGGCTTGCGCAAACAGGGCGATGAGGGCGAATTCGGCGGCGAGCAGACGCAAGAATTTGCGCCGAGAGGGCCGGCCAAAGCCGTACTCTGGTCCTGTTAGGCGGCCGACAGGGTCCTTCACGGTCTCCTCCATCTCTTTGCAAGTCTGCGAGCACAACGTTTTTGCTTCTGGTTGGCTTGGACTTGGCGGGAACACCGCTGGGACTGGACGGGACTCCACTCTGGTTGTTACGCTTCGCGAAGTGCCTCCGCTGAAGATCGGCGCGGAGAGAGCGAGACGAGGCAATACAAATGGCAAACCCTGCCGTAAATGCCTTGCATATAAAAGCACACGGCGATGCCGTGCGAACCCTCCACGAGGAAGGCTTGACCTGGGTAACTTTCGATCCAATTCCGGAGGTTGTCTGCGCTATCGACTTCGGCGTTCGAAAACTGCCCGAGCTTGGCCTGCTATCCGGAACAGTGCGGGGTGTGCGACATGTGCACGCGCATCGTGATAGCGGAGATGGCAACGACGATTTCAGCTTTCATCTAAACTTAACGGGGCTCAGTACCGTGGCGAGCCGTCGTGGGGAGACGACCCTGCGAGATGGCGACGCCATGCTGCTGAGCTATTCGGCCGGCCGGACGATCAACCGGCCAGCGCTTGTCGACCATCGCGTCATCCGGCTGCCACGTGCATCCCTGCGCCCGCTTGTGCATAACATCGATGACGTTGTTTTGTGTCCAATTCCGCGCGGCACAGGCGTGTTGAAGCTGTTGAAAGCTTATGCGGATGCCTTGTTCGATGATCCGGCGCTTAGCGCACCGGACGTGCGGCGATTGGTGGTTACCCAGCTTTGCGATCTCGTCGCGGTTGCCGTTGGCGCAACCAGGGATGCCGCCGCCGTCGCCGAGGGTCGCGGCATCCGAGCGGCGCGGTTACGCGCCATAAAGAACGACATCGAAACGCATCTTGGCCACGCCGATCTTTCCCCCACTGCGGTTGCAAAGCGCCAAGGGATATCAGACAGCTATATCCGCAAACTGTTTGAAAGCGAGAACACCTCCTTTTCGGAGTTCGTTCTCGCCCGTCGGCTCGTACGCGCGCATCGTATGTTGACCGATCGCCGGTGGGCCGACCAGAATATTGCCTGGATTGCTTTCGAAGCCGGCTTTGGTGACCTGTCCTATTTCAACCGCACATTTAAGCGCTTCTACGGCTCGCCGCCGTCCGAAATTCGAGAGGCAATTGATCGCCACGATATCTGAACATCGTGTGGCCAACCCGTGGTTCCAAGACCGCAACTTCCTCGGTTTTGACCAAGGCCGAGAGTCGGGTGCTTTGCGAAAGTCTGCACCTCGACTTGAATTAGTCTCTGCGCGTTGGATTCGCGCATTTGACGCGAAATTCTCGCGACATTTCAAAGCCAAAGTTGACGTCGCCATTCATTGGTTCGAATACTGTCTGCCCAGCCAGTCACCTTGCGGTTTTCCGCTGGTTGGGAGTCCCTACACGCAGGTCGTTGAAAGCCCGCAATTTCGGGGCCTTTCTTTAAGGTTTGTTCGGCATCAAATGCCGAGAGACGCGGCGTGTCGCACTTAGGCCGAAACTTCCGCAAAAGTCTCCCCGAGGCAATTTGGTGGTTGGCGCTGCGTCGAGATCATAGACCACTATGAGTGATGGTGCCGATGAGTTCAGTAGCCGTAAACGAGCTGGGTCCGCTTTGTGCCGAGAACAGACATCTCCTTGGGATCGCATGCCCAGCTACGACACGGGAACTCGCGTAAATGGATCATTCCAACACTGGACAATTTAGCTCATGCCCAAGAGCTCATAAATCTTCCTAGAATAGGAGCCAAATTCTTCCGTTGTCTTCAGTTCGAGGGTGCGCTCCGCGGGCAAATCGATCTTGATGTCGGCGGCCATTCGAGCAGGACCTGCCGTTAGAACAACGACGCGCTGACCAAGGAACACGGCTTCACCGATGCCATGTGTGACAAGAATAATCGTCTTCCCGCTTGTCTTCCAGATGCGCAGCAGTTCGACGTTCATTCGTTCGCGCGTCAATGCATCGAGCGCGCCAAAAGGCTCATCCATCAGCACCAGCTTCGGATCATGCACAAGCGAGCGGGCAATCGCGACGCGCTGCTGCATGCCGCCCGATAATTCATAAGGATATTTTCGTTCTGCCTCCGCAAGCCCTACAAGATTGAGAAGATCACGCGCCCGCTCCCGACTTTCCTTGCGCGGCAGCCCCAGGATGTCGGCCGGCAGCAGGACATTTTCGAGAACGCGTCGCCACTTCAGCAAGAGCGGTTGCTGAAAGGCAATTCCGACATCCCGCCCCGGCTCAAAGGGAGTGCCGCCGCCCACGTCGATGGTCGAACCCTGGTCAGCTGAAATCAGTCCGGCGAGAATTCTGAGCAACGTACTCTTGCCGCAACCGGACGGGCCAACCAGACAGACCAGCTCGCCCTTGTGCACATCGAAGCTCGCGTCCGTCAGAGCCTTGAACTCTGTTCCGTCGCGCGTGAATGTCTTGGCGACATTGCGCAGTCGGATGAAAGGCACGTCGTTCGACGCGTGAAGACCCTGTTGCTCAGTCAATACGGGCATCACGCACCACCACCAGCGACTCCAACGCTGAAACGAGAGCATAGAGAACGATGCCGATCGCACTGATCAGCAATACTGCCATCATCATGGCGGCGGTATCGAGCCGCACCTGCACCTGCAGCATCAGATAGCCAAGACCGGCCTCCGATCCGATGAATTCACCGACAATGGCGCCAGCAACAGCCAGAACCGCTGCGACCTTCATGCCGGAAAAAAGATACGGAAGAGACCCCGGCAACTGGATCCGCGTAAATATCTGCCATCGGGTCGCGCGAAGAGCATTCACAAGCTCAAGAAGCTCGGGCTCGGTTTCGCGCAAACCGCGAAGTGTCGTCAGCAGGATGGGAAAGAATGCGATCGTGAATGCGATCACGATATTCGTCACCACGCCATAGCTCATCCAGACGATCACCAGCGGCCCCAGTGCAACCTTGGGGATCATGTTGAACGTCACAAGCAACGGCATCAACAGAGCCAGCCCTGTGCGGCTCCACGTGAAGATCAGGGCAAAGAAAACGCCCAGCAGCGTAGCCAGAAAGAAACCGCCGAATATTTCGGTCGCTGTAACAGCCGTGTTCGTCCACCAGTCATAGCGATCATTTGCCAGAGTTGCGAACGTGGCGATCGGCGAAGGAAGAATGAAGGCGGGTATCCTGCCGAGTTCGACGACAAGATACCACGCCACCACGGCCAGCACATGTGCCAGGATCGCAATTCCAGCGAGTTGTAAGGTCTTGCGTTTCACCGGAAGACTTTAGTTCGTACGACGGGCAGGAAGACGGAGCGAGGTATCGAGCAATTCGTTGGTTGTCACAGCATCAGCCTCGAAGGGCTGCTTCAGCTCGAAGGTTTCACGGACGACCGCCAGATCATCCTGAACACGCTTGGGCACGAACCATCCGAAGGCCTGATTCCGGAAGGCATCGTCGTCGAAAAGTGCCGAAACGGTGAGATTCCAGTTCTGCATTTCCTCGTCGGCCTTGATGCCGGACACCACAGCAGTCATCGCTGCGATGCATGGTGCCGGATTTTCGATGCAATGGAGGTAGGCGCGCTGGCTTACCCGCGTGACAGCACGGACAATGTCTTTCTTTTCCTTCAGAAACTTGCCGTTCGCGATCAGGCTGTTGCCGTAGAGATTCAACCCGAGCGAGCGCCAGGAGGCGAAACCGAGATCGGCACCGATCTCACGCTCCATGATGTAATGATAATTGTAGAAGAACGTGGTGCCGTCGACCTGCTTCGAAATCAGGGCAGCAGGCTTTGCCGCCGGATTGATATTGACCCAGGTAACGGCATTGGCGTCGACGCCCGCACGCTTTGCAATCGCTGGCCACATAACGCGCGCGGCGTCGCCGGGCGGATTGCCGAGTTTGCGTCCGGCAAAATCTTTGACAGACGTGATCCCGGACGACTTCAGCCAGTAGAATCCTTGCGGCGAATTCGCGAAGATATTCATCACCGCGACAAGGTCGGCGCCCGCCCCGCGCGCAACCATGACCGAACCCAGATCAGAAATGCCCATCTCCGCTCCGGAGCCGACACGAGCGGCGGATGCACCGGATCCGCGAGCAATTTCGAGCTTGAGATCGACGCCAGCTTCGCGGTACCAGCCCTGCTGAATGGCGTAATAAAGCGGCGCGTGATCGCCTGATGGAACCCAGTTCAGAACAAGCGTGACCCGTTCCTGCGCCTCAGCAGCCGCTGCAAAATGCAGACCAACCACGGCCAAAGCCGTCGCCAACCATCTTCCCATAATGTCTCCTCCCTGGACGGTCTTCGCCGTCTTCTGGTTCGGACCCTCCGGTCCCTATTAACTAGTTAATTAACGTAGGCTGTTCCGAATACAAAGGTCAAGACGGTCTTTTCGTTAAACGCAGCGCACCATCATCGCCAGCGCGAAGATAGGTCAGAACGACATCGACGATATGCCGTCTTCGTCGCTCTCTTCGCGCCCGAGCATTGAGATCAGAGCGAAGAATGACGCTCAGGGTATGGCGATTCGACAGGTAGAAATACGACAGGCTCGTGATGGTGATGAACAGCTCTTCCGCGTCTACCGCAGCGCGAAATACGCCGAGCTTCTGTCCATTCTTGAGGTGCCGGTCGAGCAGCGACAGCAATGGATCGTAAAAATGCGCGATGCGCTCGGACCCTTTGATGTGTTCGGCATGATGAATATTTTCGGTTGAAAAAAGCCTTATCACATCGTCTGAAGAAACAAAAAGATCAAATGTCGCCTCCGTAAAGCGGCGTATTGCCTCTTCGGGCCCGAGACTCTCCAACTCAAGATCGCCGTGATGCGACCTGACGTCGCTATAGACATTCTCCATCACCGCGACGAACAGTTGCTCCTTCGATCCGAAGTAGTGGTAGAGCAGATTTGGATTGACGCCGGCTGCGCGAACGATTTTCTCGGTTCTTGCCCCTGCAAAACCTTTTTCAGCAAACTCCGCACGTGCCGAAGCCAGGATGCGCTGACGCGTGTCGCTACTCGATCCGATACGCGATTTGCCCGCTTCGACGTGCGCGCCAGCTTTGCTTTCGATCGGTTCTTTTGGCAGACGACGTCGACTTGCAATTTTTTTCATGTCCACTTTGTCCCAGCAGACCGGGAAAAGCGCAAGAGGATCGCATCTGTAGCGCTTGACCCGTGAAACGTCCGAACGCTATGATTAACTAAACAATTAATCAAGGCCCGCACACTTGCGCTGCTGGGCCCGGGAGGTTCCATGCGATTTCGTCTTGCCTCGCGGCCATTCACCTGGCGCTTGCCAGAGGCCCAGCATCGAGCAGCACTTTGAGCATCTCCCGTCCCAGCCGCCGGCGCGAGGACTATCGCCTCGTGACGGGGCGCGGCGTTTTCGCTGATGACCTGAGCCTGCCGAATCAGGCGCACGCCGTGTTTGTGCGTTCATCCGTCGCGCGTGGAATTCTGCATGGCATTGAAACGGAAGCAGCAAGGCAAGCGCCGGGTGTGCTCGGCGTATTCACCGGGGAGGATCTGACCGCCGCGGGAATTGGCGACATTCCCTATCTGCCCATTCCAGGCTTCGCCATGCCGACGCCGGTGGATGCTCCGCGGCCAGCGCTGGCAAGGGGGCAAGTCCGGCATGTCGGGGAACCATTTGCTGTTGTCGTCGCTGAAACACGCCTGCAAGCGGAAGACGCAAGCGAACTTGTTCGCGCGGACATTCAGGCGCTTCCGGCAGCGGTCGATACCGCAGCCGCAGTCAAGCCGGGCGCACCGCTCGTCTGGGACGAGGCTGTCAACAATATCGGTCTGACATGGCACGGAGGAGATGCCGACGCCACGGCTGAAGCCTTTTCACGTGCGGCGCACGTCACGCGCCTTCGCATTATCAACAACCGCGTGATTGCGAACCCGATCGAGCCGCGCACCGCGATCGCAAGTTATGACGAAGCGGCGGATGCATGGCAGCTCATCTGCGCCAGTCAAGGCGTTCAGTACATGCTTCGTGTGCTGTGCAATCACACACTGAAGGTGTCACGCGAACGCATGCTGGTGTTCACGCACGATGTGGGAGGGGCTTTCGGGGTCAAGGAGCAGCCCTATCCGGAAGATATAT
>JAEYVN010000254.1 GCA_023431725.1 Pseudomonadota bacterium | reverse complement strand
TCCCCATTGAGGATGACGGCGATCGGCAATCCACGGATCGTCGCCTGAGCCGTCAGGAATTGCTTGAAGCGATCGCGATCGGAATCAAACAGCGGTTTGGCACGCGCGACGTCTTGCGACATCGCCTGGATATCGCCACGGATCATCTGCGCATGTTCGCGGAGATAGGCTTCCGACACCAGAAGCGAGTTCTCGATGATCGCTTTGGTCCGCACCGAAAAGAAGCGATCAAGGCCGCGATCGAGCGTGATGGTGGCGACGATCGCGACAAGGAGCGTCGGTACGGCGGCAATGATGGCGAAGAGGCCGACGATGCGGACGTGCAGACGCGCCGCCGCCCGCCCTCGCCGCCTCGCCTGAACGATCTTGTAGCCTTCCTGGGCGATGACAGCGATCAGGATCAACGCGGCAAGTGCATTGATGCCCAGCAGGCTGACGACGACGTTATGGGTCGGCGGAAGCGGCGTCAGGCCGGAGAGAACGAGAAAGGTCGCGAGCGCAGACAGCAATGCAGCGCCGACGGTAATCGCGCTGATCCACCGCAGCGAGAAGCGACGAACTCCTGGGATACCGGCCGATTTTTCAATCGGCAGAGATTGGTCAGCGCTGGCCATCGGCCCCCGAATGCGAACTGGCGATCGGTCGGCTGACCGGATTCGTTGATGTAATTATACAACATTGTTGCGGAATTGCGACAATTCCGCGGCAGCCGCCGGGGGTTTTTGGTCGCGATCACGTCGTCGAGCGGATTACCTGAATGTCAAGATCGCGGATCTTCTTGCGCAGCGTATTGCGGTTTACCCCCAGAAGATCGGCGGCCCGGATCTGATTGCCGCGCGTCGCCGTGAGGGCCGCGGTCAGCAGCGGATGCTCGATCTCCCGCAGGATGCGGTGATAAAGGCCGGGCGGCGGCAGGTTGTCCGGGAAGCCCGCGAAGTATCGCGCAAGGTTGCGTTCAACCGCGGCCGACAGATTGTCGGGTGCGCCCGCGTCGATTTCCTGCGTCACGGCCGGTTGGGTTAGTTCGGCCTCGATCACGGGAAGCGTGATCACTTCGTGCGGATACAGCGCCGACAGGCGGCGTGCGAGGTTCTCGATCTCGCGGACGTTGCCAGGCCAGGGATATTTCTTCAGGCGCTCCAGCGCGGCCTGATCGATCTGCTTACGTGGTAAGCCTTCCCGCTCCGCCAACGCGAAGAAATGCCGGATCAGGTCAGGTACGTCCTCGGCGCGCTCGCGCAGCGGAGGCAGACGCAGCGGCACCACATTAAGCCGGAAAAACAGATCTTCGCGGAACAGGCCTTGCTGGATGAGGATGCGCAAGTCCTTGTTGGTTGCGGCAACGATGCGCACATCGGTCTTGATCGGCGTGCGGCCACCGACGGTCGTGTATTCGCCCTGCTGCAAGACACGCAGAAGGCGCGTTTGGGCTTCCATCGGCATGTCGCCGATTTCGTCGAGGAACAGCGTGCCGCCCTCGGCCTGTTCGAAACGGCCGGTACTGCGGCTGTTGGCGCCGGTGAACGCCCCCTTCTCATGTCCGAACAATTCCGACTCGATCAGGTCCCGCGGAATCGCCGCCATGTTGATGGCGACGAAAGGCCCGTTGCGCCGCTTGCCGTAGTCATGCAAGGCACGGGCAACGAGCTCCTTGCCGGTGCCGGACTCACCGTTGATCATGACCGTGAGATCGGTCTGCATCAGCCGCGCCAGCAGGCGATAGATTTCCTGCATGGCCGCTGACCGGCCGACCAGCGGAATTTGATCCATTTCCTCGGGACGCGACACATTACGCGGCTTGTCCTTGGGTTCGGATAAGGCGCGACCGACGATGCCGATCAATTCCTTCAGGTCAAATGGCTTCGGCAGATATTCATAAGCGCCACGCTCCGACGCCCGGATCGCCGTCATGAAGGTGTTCTGCGCACTCATGACGATAATGGGCAATTCGGGGCGCAGCTTCTTCATGCGCGGGATGAGCTCGAATGCATTCTCGTCCGGCATCACCACGTCGGTAATCACGAGGTCGCCCTCGCCCTGACTGACCCAGCGCCAGAGTGTAGCGGCATTGCTGGTCGAACGTACCTCATAGCCAGCACGCGATAGCGCCTGGTTCAGCACGGTTCGAATTGCGGCGTCATCGTCAGCAACGAGTATGTTTCCGGCAGGCATGGGCATCGTCAGCCTTTACAGCGTTGGGCTTATATCGGTTCGGCTTCCATCGCGGTTTCCTTTGCCTCGAACGAGGCTTGGGAGCCGTTTCCCGCATACATCGGTAACAGAATCCGAAAAACGGTATGCCGCGTCTGGGATTCGCATTCGATAATGCCGCCGTGGTCGCCAATAATCTTGGCAACCAATGCAAGTCCGAGGCCAGATCCGGAAGCCTTGGTCGTGACGAACGGATCGAATAGGTGCGGCAGCAAATCCGACGGAACCCCGGAGCCGTTGTCCTTGATGCAGAATTCCATCGGCAGGGACACCCGGGAGCGGCTGCCCGGCAAAGTGAGACGCACGCCAGGTCTGAACGCTGTGGTCATCTGTATCTCGCCGTCGCCGGTATTCTCGCCGATCGCCTCTGCGGCATTTTTCACGAGATTCAGGAACACCTGAACAAGCTGGTCGCGGTTCGCGAGCACCGGTGGTAGCGACGGATCGTAGTCCTCGACGAAACGGATATGCCGGGCGAAGCCGGACTGGGCCAGCCGTTTTACGTGTTCAAGCACGGCGTGGATATTGACCGGATCTCGTTCGATCGGTCGTTCGTCCGCGAAAACCTCCATGCGGTCGACGAGCTTCACGATCCGGTCGGCTTCGTCGCAGATCAGGCGCGTCAGGCTGCGGTCGTCGTCGTTTGCTGATTGCTCGAGAAGCTGCGCTGCGCCACGGATGCCGGACAGCGGATTCTTGATCTCGTGCGCCAGCATCGACGCCAGCGCGCTGATCGAGCGGGCCGCGCCACGATGCGTCAACTGGCGGTCCATCTTGTCTGCGATTGTCCGCTCCTGCAGCATGACGACAACATGGCCGGACCGCTCCGGGAGCGGTGCAACATGAAGGTCCACGATGTGCTCGCCGGGATTACGCGGCGTTGACAGGTCGACGCGATATTCGTTCACCGCGCCGCCATGTTCGCGCACCTGTTCAACGAGCGCGAGCAGAGGGCTGCCGAACGGAATCAACTCGCCGAGCGAATGCCGTTTCAGCACCGGCACCGAAACCTCAAAAAAGGCTTCGGCAGCGACATTGGCATCAATGATCTTGCCGTCCGGGGCAATCACGACGACCGGCAGCGGCAAGGCATTGACGATCGGATCAGGCGATCCCGGTGCATTGCGGATTGCGGATTCGAGGTTCACGCCGCATCCCTCCATGGAGCTGTTGGTCGCCCCGCCAATATTTCAAGTTCGTCGAAAGTCTCGTGCAGGAGACGAAGTGTCTCCTGCGGCGTTTCCGCCGTAAGCACCTTCGTGCGCTGGGTCTTGATCTGCTCGGCCGTTGCTTTGGCATATGCGCCG
>JAEYVN010000212.1 GCA_023431725.1 Pseudomonadota bacterium | reverse complement strand
CTGGCCGGGCTGATCCTGACGTCGGGCATCTACGACATGACGACCTTTCCGCTGACCGACAATTACCGCTCCTATATCGGCGATGATACTTCGCTCTATGCCGAGCGCTCGCCGATCAACGGGCTCGGCAAGCTCGATATCCCCTCGATGCTCGTCTATGCCGAATTCGACCCGGAACCTTTCATCCCGCAATTCGAAAAGCTGGCCGCCGTGATGGCCAATGCACCAGGCGGCAAGCCGCGCACGCTGTTCCTCGACAAGCACAGCCATCTTTCGCTTGGCTATGCGATCGGCACCGGCGACACGGCGCTGACTGGACCAATTCTCGATTTCATCGAGGGCTTTAAGTAGCGCTGCAGGCTAGCGACAGCGCTGCATGTCACCGGCGTTTGTCTGATCCCATGTCACGTTGATCCGGCTGCGCCCCTTGAGATGCAGCCCGATTGGCATCACCCGCGACTTGCCTTCGCTCGAACATTGCGCCTGCAGATAGAGTCCCTCACCGATCCGGTAGGACTTCTTGATCGTGCAGGATGACTGGTGCCAGGTGACGCTGCGCTCCGTCACCACCAGCGGCGTCGTTGCGGCTGTGCTGCCGTATGTCAGGCAGCCAGAGGGATCAACCGACCAGCGGCCGAGGAACAGATCGTCAGCGTGGGCATGCGCGGTCATTCCGACCATCAGCGCGACGCAAGAAAGCCAATGGCGAAAGCACCGCGCGACACCCGCTCCCCCCACCATCGTCAGCCCCCGCCCTTTTCAGCCCGAAGCCTTGCCCAGTAATCCAGCCGTTTGCGGATCTCACGTTCGAACCCACGCTCCGGCGGATTGTAGAAGGTCTGACGAGACAACGCGTCCGGAAAATAATTCTGCCCCGAGAACGCATTCTCGGTGTCGTGGTCATAGGCATAGCCGCGGCCGTAGCCTTCTTCTTTCATCAGCCGCGTCGGTGCGTTGAGGATGTGCTTGGGCGGCAGCAGCGAGCCATGTTCCTTCGCGACGCGCATCGCGGCACCATAGGCGCTGTAGGCCGCGTTCGATTTTGGCGCCGTCGCGACATAGATCACGGCTTGCGCGATGGCGAGTTCGCCTTCGGGAGAGCCGAGGAAATCGTAAGCATCCTTCGCCGCATTGCAGATCACCAAAGCCTGCGGATCGGCGAGCCCGACATCCTCCACCGCCATCCGCACGACACGGCGCGCGATATAGAGCGGATCCTCGCCGGCATCGAACATGCGCGCGAGATAATAGAGGGCCGCATCAGGATCGGAGCCACGCACGGATTTATGCAGGGCCGAGATCAGATTGTAATGTCCCTCCTGCCCCTTGTCGTAGATCGGCGCACGGCGCTGCACGATGTTCTGCAAGCCCGCTTCATCGAAGACTTCGCCGGGACGCGCAGCGCGCCAGACTTCCTCGACCAAGGTGAGCGATGCGCGACCGTCGCCATCAGCCATGCGGATCAACAAGGCACGAGCATTGGGATCGAGCGGCAGCGGCTTGCCTTCGATCTCTTCAGCACGCGTCAGCAACTTTTCGACTGCCGCGTCATCGAGCGAGCGAAACACCAGCACACGCGCGCGGGAAAGCAGCGGCGCATTCAGTTCGAAGGACGGATTTTCGGTCGTGGCGCCGACAAGAACGATGGTGCCGTCTTCCATCACCGGCAGGAAGGAATCCTGCTGCGCCCGATTGAATCTGTGAATCTCGTCGACGAACAGGAGCGTGCCCTGCCCGCTCTCGCGCCGGGCACGGGCCTGCTCGAACACCTTCTTCAGATCGGCGACGCCGGTGAAGATCGCGGAAATCTGCTCGAAATAGAGATCGGTTTCCCGCGCCAGCAGGCGCGCAACAGTGGTCTTGCCGGTTCCGGGCGGTCCCCAGAACACCAGTGAGCCGAGCGAACGCGTCTCGAGCATTCGCGTCAGTGTGCCATCAGGACCAAGCAGATGATCCTGCCCGACAACTTCAGAGAGCTTTTGCGGGCGCAGCCGATCCGCCAGCGGGCGCGGCGCATTCTTGTCCAGCCCTGCTGCCGTGAACAGGTTGGGGCCGCCTTGCGTCGTGCGCGGCGTCATCCCCCGAACTGTGCCGACACCTGCCGGCCGTTGCGCAGGATGGTAATCTGCCACATACGGTTCGTATCGCGCGTGGCCCTCTCCAGTTCCTTGCTGGTCTCAACCTTCTTCTCGTTGATGACGAGCACCACATCGCCGCGCTGGAAGCCGAGCCGTTGCGCCGGCGAGCCGCCGGCAATCTCAAGCACGACCACGCCTTCGGTCGCGGGATCGAGCCGCAGTTCATCGGCCAGCGCCGGCGACAGATTGCCGACCTTGGCGCCGGTCAGCGGTGAACGCGCCTTGATGACGATCTCTTCGCGCGGCCGATCCGGCGCCGTCACCAGGGCAACAGCCACCGTCGTCTCGTTGGCGCCGCGCAGCACGCCGACCTGGGCGCTGCCGCCAAGCGGTCGGAGACCAAAGCGATAGTCGAACCCGTTCTGATCCTCGACCGTCTGTCCATCAACCGAGACGATCACATCGCCGGATTTCAGGCCCGCCTTGGCCGCAGGTGAATTCGACGACACGCTGGCGACCAGCGCGCCGGACGCGCGTTTCAGGCCGAGACCTTCGGCCAGTTCCGGCGTGATATTCTGCAATTTAGCGCCGAGCCACGGCCGCTTGACCGCGCTGCCGCCACCTTTTGCCGAAGCCGCGACCACCTGCACCATGTTGACGGGAATAGCGAAACCGATCCCCTGCGATCCACCCGAGCGCGAGAAGATCGCCGTGTTGATGCCCACGAGCTTGCCGGACAGATCGACCAGCGCACCACCGGAATTCCCGGGGTTGATGGCCGCATCGGTCTGGATGAAGAATTGATAATCGGTGATACCGACCTGCGTGCGCGCAAGCGCCGACACGATGCCATGCGTCACCGTCTGGCCAACGCCAAAAGGATTGCCGATCGCCAGCACGACGTCGCCCACCTGCAACTCATCCGAATTGCCGAACTCGATCGCCGGAAAGCGTTCTTTGCTGTCCTTGATCTTCAAAACGGCAAGGTCGGTGCGGGCATCCTTGAGCACGATCTCGGCTTCGAACTCGCGCTTGTCGGCGAGCGAGACCTTCACCTCGGTCGCACCTTCCACCACGTGATTGTTGGTGATGATCAACCCGCCAGTGTCGACGATCACGCCGGACCCGAGCGATCGCTGCATCTGTTCGCGCGGAATGTTGCCCGGCGCGCCAAAGAAACGACGGAAGAACGGATCGTCGAACATGGGATTGCGGACTTCGACCGCCCGCGCAGCATAGACATTGACCACCGCCGGGGTCGCCCGTTTCACAACGGGCGCGAAAGACAATTTCAGTTCCGCGCCGCTGCGGGGCACGGTGCGGTCCTGTGCATGGGCGGCGGGCGTGAGAGTCAAAACAGCCAAGGCAAGAGTGCCGAATGCGGTCCGGAGCAAGTGACGATCTGTCATGGGAAATCCCGTAGCGAATCTGCGGTCAGATATAGGCCGGAGCTTGCGTCAATAGAAGGGCCAGAATGTACACATGATGTTCATCGAATGGCGCGAATAATTCAATAGAAGCAATAGCTTGCATCGCATAATGAAAGTCGCCGATAATCTGCGTGTACAGGCAGGATCAGCGTCGAGGAGAGTTTCGTGAGCGAAATTCCGGGCAAAACCACGGCCACAGCGGCGGCCATCGTCTATGTCGTCGCCTTCGTGGTCGGGGCCATCGTGATGAGCTTCGAGATGCTCGGGTCGCGTTACCTCAACCCCTATTTCGGCAGCGGCATCTACACCTGGGCCTCGCTGATCTCGACCGTCCTGCTGTCCCTCACCGTCGGCTATTTCATCGGCGGCTGGCTGGCGGACCGCAACCCGTCCCCCCGCGTGCTCGGCATCACCGTCCTGATCGGCTCGCTTTATATTCTCGTCCTGCCCGCCTTCTCCAAGCCGATGCTGGAAGCGGTGCTGGGCGCCATCGATGACATCAAGATGGGCAGCCTCGTCTCCTCGATCGCGATCCTGTTTTTCCCGGTGACATTCCTTGGCATGTACTCACCGTTCGCCATCCGCCTGCTGCTGACCTCGCCGACCTCAAGCGGCATGGTTTCGGGCACGGTCTATGGCATTTCCACGGCAGGCTCGATCGTCGGCACGCTCGGCACCACCTTCTATCTCATTCCGATGATGGGTTCGCGCGCGATCACCCTGACGCTTGGCGCAGCCGGCATCGTCGCGGCCCTGATCCTGATCGTTCTGCCGGGCCTGACGCGTCAGAACAGCAAGGCCGTCGCATTGTTCCTGCTGACGCTGTTCACGGCGTTCGGCGGCGGCGATGCCCAGGCCGATACGCTGGTCGACGAAAAGCTGCGCAACGAACTCCTCAAGAAGCCGGACGGGCAGCTCTCCCGCGTCGAGACCGAATACAACGACATCTTCATTCACAAACGGCGCAACGAGATCACCATGTCATTCCAGCTCAAGGGCTGGAACTACACCGAGTCCGTCACCAATCTGCGCGATCCCGACGACCTGCCGGTGGCCTATACGCGCTACATGACGCTGCCGGTGATCTATCCGCCCGAGCCGAAAAGCATTCTCATGATCGGCCTCGGCGGCGGCTCGATCTCGACCTATCTCGGCCGCGCGATGCCAAAAGTGCAGATCGATACGGTTGAAATCGATCCAGGCGTCATCACGGCGGCCCGCAATTATTTCGGCATCGTCGATTCCGATCGCGTGAAGTATTTCGACGCCGATGGCCGCGTCTATCTCAATCGCAGCAAGAAGAAATACGATCTGATCCTGGTCGATGCCTTCCATGGCGGCTTCGTGCCGTTTCACCTTTTGACGAAGGAGTTCTACCAGCTTCTCAAGAACCGGCTGAATCCCGGTGGCGCGGCAGCTTTCAACGTCCATGACGGCTCGAAACTTTATGCCTCGACGGTGCTGACGCTGGGTGAAGTGTTCAAGCGCGTCGATCTCTATCCGTCCGGCGAAGGCGAAGTGATCACGGTGGCGACCGATGCCGAACCTGCATTCGATGCGCTGTCGCAACGCGCAAGCGCCATGCAGGAAGAGTTCAAATTCCGCTATCCGCTGCCGACGCTGATCGCCAAGCGCATTGCCGATGTGAAGACGCAGACCAAACGCGGCGAGATCATCACCGACGACTTTGCGCCGGTCGATTTGTTCGGGGCAATCGGCGGCCCGGAAAAGAAAAAATAGTCACGAGCAGTTTGTTCTTCCCACCCTTCGTTCGGAGCGAACCATGAAAGCCGTCGGCTATCACAAATCCCTTCCCATTGCG
>JAEYVN010000182.1 GCA_023431725.1 Pseudomonadota bacterium | reverse complement strand
CGCTACGCAGCGCGGTTGTTGCGCCTGGCATTGTGAAGGTTCTGTCCAAGAGAAAAGCTGTCCAGCATCTTGATGGTGGCATCGTACGCGCGATCTATGTCCGCGAGAGTCAGCACGTCGAGCGGGATGAACTGCTGGCTCAACTTGATACAACTCAGATTGAAGCGGGCCTCGGTGCTGTTGAATCGAAGCTGCTTGCCAACCTCGCGATAGAGGCGCGCCTTATTGCGGAACAAAATAATTCAAGAGCAATTTCATTTCCTGACGAACTGACACAATCGACCCGACCAGAGGCCGAACTGGCCATTCGAAGTCAGCAGGCTGAATTCAATGCAAGATCAATTTCCCTCGATGGGGAGCGGAGAGTGATCGATCAGCAAGTGCAGCAGTTGGAACACACGATCAGTGGTTTAAAAAGCAAGGCCGCTGGGCTTGTACTGCAGCTGGCTGCGCTGAAGGAAGAAATTGCCGACGGCAATTACCTGCTGGACAAAGGCCTCGCGCGTAAGCCGAGAGTTCTGGCGCTCAGGCGGGCTGAGGCGGATACGGAAGCCGAGATTGCTCGTAATGCCTCCGCGGTGTCGGAATCGAAAGGCAAGATCGCCGAACTTGAGGATCGCCGCCGGCAGCTCGACTACAATCGGATTCAGGACATTGCAAAGCAGCGACAGACGACGAGCGAAGAAATCGCGGATCTCCGGCATCGCAGCGCAGGTTTAAGGGACAAGCTCATCCGCAGCGAATTGCGGGCACCGGAACGCGGCATTGTCGTTGGACTGAATACCAGAAATGTCAATGCGGTCCTGGCGCCGCGTGAGACGCTTCTTGAAATTGTCCCGATGCAGGATCGACTCGTGATTGAAGCTACGCTTAAGCCATCAGATCGCAACGAGGTCTATTCGGGTCAGTCAGCGCGCGTACGGATTCTTGCGTTCAACGTCAGGAGGACGCCAATCATGGCAGGCGCAGTCATGAATGTATCGGCGGACGCGCTGACCGATACAAAAACCGGCCTGCCATATTATCTGGCCGAAATCGAGCTTCAGCCGACTGCCGAGATCGCGTCCTATCTATCGTCGCTGCAGCCCGGGATGCCGGTAGAGGCATTCGTCCAGACGGGCGAGAGGACATTTGTGGAATATCTGCTTCAGCCAGTCATGCTTCATGTCAGTCGCGCTTTTAAGGAAATTTAGGCGGTCCGCTTAACGCGGCGTCTTGTGAGTTTTGATACGGGGAGGCGACCCGTGAGTGATCAGGGTAGATTCGTCATATTGGGACGTAATCACGGGTGCTTGGTGGCGTCTCAAGTGCAGCCGTTCCAAGTGCAAAAGGGTTTCAAAAGCCTTCAGCCATCGACTGGACTCATAGGAAATGTCCAGCACCGGACCATGCAATGGCTAGGCGAAGCCTTGAATGAGTTGTTTGAGTGCAGTCGTTGCCTGATTGCCACGGTCCCGGAAGATGAGAGGCTTGCTTCGGAACAACTGCTGATCGGCGAAACACCAAGGGGGAGGACAGCGGAATCGACCGTTGCGTCCATTGCGCATCGGTTGTCTGCCGAGAAAGCGGATATCCTGACGGTGAAAGCCAACGATCCACTCGCCCTTGGCACCATTGGTCGCGCGAGTGTGCAATTTCCATACGCGATCATTGGACGAATGTTTGCGGGAAGTTGTCAATTCGTTTTTGTAGCGGGTTGGCGGTCCGCCTTGTTTTCACAGGAGGAGATTCGGGGGCTTTCCCGTGCCACGCGCTTCTTCGGCATGAGCGCAAAGAATCTCATGCCCGCTGCGCGTGAATCGTCTGATCTTCAAAAATTATTGGGAGACCTTGTTTTCCCGGCATTCATTGTGGACGACAGTCTGCGCCTTGTTGAGACAAATCGTGTTGGAAAGAGATTGCTTCTGCAGGGTGGCATTCTGCATATGGAAGGCGGCTTTCTTTCAGGGGCAACGAAATCTGCGACGCTCGATTTAAGGCATGCCGTCAGCAATGCTCTGATGCCGAGTGTCGATCAAAGATGGACAAATGCGACAATCGTACTGTCCTCGGGCTATCAAAGGTATGCGTTTGCGTGGGTTGGGTTGGCGCCGGTCCACCAGGAGGCCGGGCGGGTTCTGGTGATTGTTCCGCGCATCGATGAGGCTCTCGGAGCGCGGCGGATCGCTGGCACGTTCAGCCTGAGTTATGTCGAGGAAAGGATTATCGCCCGGATTTTGCGAGGCCGATCGCCAAAAGATATCGGTGCGGAATTGGGTCTGACGGAGGCCACTGTCAGAACCTATACCAAACGCATCATGCTCAAGTTGAATATCAAACGTCAGTCTGAACTGTTCCTGCTCTACATTCTCACGCTGTCGCCATTTGGATCGGGCCGACCGGAGAAGGCGCTATCGGGCGCGCTGCCGTGTGCCGACCTGAACGGACGATCATTGTGAGCGAGGAACAGTGAGAAGCGGATAAGGCAATAGGATATGAATGCATCACTGCTGGCTGCGGCGGGGATGAACACGCCGCGGCCGAAAATGATGGGTGATGCTGCTAGTGCTCTGATTGTTGCGCCAAGGGCGCCCCGTCGGCCGGCTTCGATCCGCGATATCCCTCGGCAAGGCGGCGATCATAGTCGAGCACGCTCTCGAGCAGAACTTGCGCGCCCTTTCCGCATTGCTCCTTGGTGGAGAATTCCTCCTCGTTGTGGCTGATGCCGCCCTTGCAGGGTACAAAGATCATTGCAGACGGGGCGCTGCGCATGATGAAACCGGCATCGTGGCCAGCCCCTGAAATGATATCGTGAGCGGACACGCCAGCGGCGGTCGCCGCCTTGCGGACCGATGAGATGCAGTCGGCATCAAAGGCGATGGGGGGATTGTGCCTGATGCGGATCAAGCGGCCGGTCAGGCCGTTTTCCATCATTGCCGTATTGAAATCCGACTGAATTCTGGTCTCGATGGCATCAAGAATGGCGGTGTCGGGATGTCGGACGTCGATGGTGAAGAACACTTCGGCCGGGACGACATTGCGGGAGTTCGGTTTCACTTCGAGAAGGCCGACGGTTGCGACGGCGTACGGGGCGTGCTGCAGGGCGATCGCGTTGATGCGTTCGATCATGCGGGCGGCACCGAGAAGTGCATTCTTGCGCATGGTCATCGGGGTTGCGCCGGTATGCGCTTCCTGTCCGGTCAGCGTCGCCTCGAACCATCGAATGCCCTGAATGCCGGTGACGACGCCGATGTCGATGCCGTCCCTTTCCAGGATCGG
>JAEYVN010000027.1 GCA_023431725.1 Pseudomonadota bacterium | reverse complement strand
TGCGGCTCGCTGCGCGAAGCGCTCGAGAGCCTCGACAAGGATCGCGCCTTCCTGAAGGCCGGCGGCGTGTTCGATGACGACTTCATCGACGCCTATATCGAATTGAAGATGACGGAAGTGATCCGCTTCGAACACACACCGCATCCGGTGGAGTTCGAGATGTATTACTCGGCGTAAGCGTTGTTCCTCCCAACGTCGCCTCGAGCGACGCAACTATCAGGGCGCCCCGCAAGGGCGCCCTTTTGTTTGGTCAATCAGTTTATCACCGGCCAGACAACCCGGCTTATACTGCGCCGTTAGTCGACGACGGCACCGCTCTTGCGGATCGGATCGGTCCATTTGGCGATCTCGTCCTTGACGAACTGGCGCAGATATTCCGGGCTTGTTCGGTCAGAGGATACGATGGTCGCGCCGAGCGTCTGCAATTGTCTGCGGATGTCCGGATCGGCCATGCTCTGCATCGCGGCATCGTGCATCTTTGCGACGATCGGCTGCGGCGTATCCTTCGGGAACAACAGTGCGGTCCAAGTATAGGCCTGGATATCCTTGAAGCCCTTCTCGTAGGCAGTCGGCAGGTGGGGCAAGACCGGCGAGCGGTCGCGCGACAGGGTCGCCAATGCCTTGACCGTACCACCCTGGATTTGCGGCAAGGCCGTCACCACGATCTCGCACAGGAAGTCGATCCGTCCGGCCTGCAAGTCTTGCATCGCCGGGCCGGTGCCCTTGTAAGGCACGTGCTGGATATTGGCGCCGATCGCCTGGTTCAGCAGGATGCAGCCGAGATGCGTAGCGGAGCCCGCGCCGGCTGAGCCGTAATTCATCTTGGCCTGATTGGCCTTTGCATAGGCCACGAATTCCTCCAGCGAGTTCACCGGCAGGTCCTTGCGCACGATCAGCACCAGCGGAATTTCAGCGATCAGGTTGACCGGCGTGAAATCCGTGACCGCGCTGTAAAGCGGGTTCTTGTAGAGCAATTGCGAATGGGCATGCGTCGCGATGGTGCCGAGGATTGCGGTGTAGCCATCAGGCGCGGCCTTGGCGACGCGCTGGCCGCCCATCATGCCGCCGGCGCCCGGCACATTCTCGATCACCACGGGCTGCCCGAGCGTCTTTCCCATGCGCTCGGCCATGACGCGCCCGAAGACGTCGATCGGCCCGCCGGCTGCGGCCGAAACCACCATGGTCACCGGACGGGTTGGCCACTCCTGCGCCTGAGCACCCGTTACAACTGCTAGAGAAAACAAAACGCCAGCGGCAACTCTCAACATAAACCTTGCTCCAATCAGGCCGCGACAGCGGCGTGATGGCAAAGTGCTACAAGTGCTTCTCCGAATGCAAGCGAGCCAGCAGTCGCTGGAATCCGTATCCCGGATAAACTATCCCGGGCAAAACTCAGGACGGTCCTCAAAACAACGCGGCCCTACCTCGCCACGACAGCGAGAAAGTCATTATCGCGGCGGCCAGCATTGTCAGCGTCCACGGCATGAACTGCCGCCACAATGCCTTCCGATAGATACCCGCCTTACGGCGCTCCGCGATGATTGCTGCTTCGAATTCCCGTGAAGAGGAAAAGCGACAACCGAACGCGACGCCGGCCAAGTCTGCCTGGAGGGTCAGATCATCTATTTCGGAAGGCGTCAGTGCCTGAACCATGCACCGAGCGTAGCAACCTCATGGTTAATCTTTCCTTGCGTGAAATCCAGCAGTGTCAGGGCATGGCCGGAACGGGCGCATTTGGAATGCGCAGCGCAGGTTTGAAGAGCGGAATGTGGAGTGCGTTCGGAGCTTCGGGCTCCTGATCGACGATATCGTTCTCGGTACAGACACGATTGCGGCCGAGCTTCTTGGCGGCGTAGAGAGCCTCGTCCGCGCGCGTCAGCATCGCTGCGACATTGGCGAGGTTCGCCTGGGCCTCGACTGCACCGATGCTGACCGTCGCATTCAGCACATGACCGGAAATCTCGATTCCCCGCTCCTGAAATGCGGCACGAACGCGTTCTCCGACGATGAGCGCAGTATCGCCACCGCCCGGAAGAATGGCAGCGAATTCCTCGCCGCCCAACCGGCCTATCACGTCGTTCGTTCGCATGTTGCCACTGGCCGTAGCTGCGAACACCTTCAGCGCATCGTCGCCGACGTCATGGCCAAAACGATCGTTGATCGATTTGAAATGGTCGAGATCGAACATCATCACGGTCACCGGCTGCCGCGCCTTTCTCTGCGCCGCGATCAATTGTTCTGCCGCTTCCGCAAAGCCACGGCGATTGAACAGGCCGGTCATCGGGTCCGTCATGGCTGCTGTCTTGTGCAGCTGAACCGAATGCTCCTTCGTCATCACCATCACGATGAACGCAGTGCCTACGACGTAAAGCAGCATCAAAAGCGTAAACAGCGGAAACCAGACGGCATAGTTTTTGGGATCCCCGGCGAAAATCGATGTCGTCAGGATCGGCGACAGGAAGATCACACCGTGAAGGAAAGGCAGCACGTAGAGGCGTATTTTTGACTTGGGTCTGCGACGCTCACGCTGGAGTTCGCTTGCCGTGAGCGCGCCATAGCTTGCGATGATGATCGACGACACGATCACGCGGGCACTGTCGGACTCGATGATCTCGGGGATCTGGCTTGCGATCAGCCACGCAAAAGCGCCGGTGGCCGCAGCGAACGGCATCGTGTTGCGGCCGCGGAAGTTTCGTGCCCCGCTCCAGATCAGGCCGCAGCACAGAAACAAGAGCGTACTGGCGATGTCGAACCGGCTTTCCGGCAATCGACCCGGCATCACGAGCCACAGAGCCACGGCAACGCTGCCGAGCAGATACGCTATCGCCCAGTAGCCCAATGCACGCGTCGAACGGTCCTGAAGCCACAGGACGAGAAGCAGAATGCCGAGCAGGCTCGTAACGAAGGTCGAAACAAGAAACAGGGTCGGGATGTCGATCGACATAAAGATCCTCTGCCGCTGATCCCGTCGCCACGGGCGCAGCGGTATAAGAATGCGTTATTGGCTGTTGGCGTGAGATATTACCGAACAGTCCAGAATTTAGCCGACCACCTGTTGGGGAATGCTTTCTGCCGGTCCCGACATTTTCGCGAAAAAAGCCAATAAAAAAGGGGCCAAATGGCCCCTTTTTCAAAACAAGTTTTGTTCGCTTTTGAGCGATTGTTCCGTCGCGATCGCGCGTTAGCGCTTCGAGAACTGGAACGAACGGCGGGCTTTCGCGCGGCCGTA
>JAEYVN010000585.1 GCA_023431725.1 Pseudomonadota bacterium | reverse complement strand
AACGCGGTGCGCAGAATGTCACAGGACCGGATGTTCGGATCGTCTAGCCGTCCAGGTCGTCGTAGAACCGGAAGATCCCCATGTCGTTGAACGGGATGCGCCGTTCGCTCTTGAGATAGGACGCAATGCGCGGACGCGCGGCGACGCGATCATGCAGCCCGCGCACATGGGGATACTTGCGCGACAGCCGCTTCATCATGCGCGGAAACGCGTAGTCCAGCCCTGCGACGATCTGAAAAAGCGAGAGATCGGCATAGGTCACGCGCTTGCCGGTGAGATAGGGACCACCGCTGCCTTTGACCACGCGTTCGAAATACGCGAGGAATTTCGGCGCCCGGTTGGCGCGGAAATCATCCGCGCGGCGCTCCGCTTCCGGCTTCTGTTCCTCGTAGTAGAAGCCCGATCCGATCGGATGATGCGTGTCGTGGATCTCGACCACGAAATCGCCGATCGTCAGTTGCAGTTGATGCACCCACAAGCGGCCCGCTTCGGTCTTGGGCGCGAGGCCGCAATGCTCGCCGAGGTACAGCAGGATATTCGAGGTCTGGCCGATGATCAGCTTGCCGGCCTTGAGAAAAGGCGGCGCGAACGATGGTGTCTTCACCGTCCGCGTCTGCAGCAGATGCAGCATCTTCTCTTCGCCGCGCGGCAGACGGGCGACGTCGATGTAATCGGCGCCCGCCTCTTCCAGCGCCAGACGGACATATTCGCCGCGGCCCTGGATCTGCGGCCAGTAATACAGTTCATAGCGCATGCGGCGGCCTCTTCGAATTCCATTGCAAGCCGCCGCATCATTCCGACACACGGGGGCCGCGGGCTAGTTACACCACTGCAGCCCAATTGGCTCCTAGTTGGCAGCAAAGCAATAGAGCAAACCGTCGCCACCGGTGCTGCGCAGATCGGCCTGCGCACACCCGCCACCCGGTCCGCGCGATGGATGCGACGAATTCCAGGATTTGGACGGCGGATCGTCGTTCAGCCCCAGGCGATCGTGATGGCCGAGCATCGCGGAGCCCTCGCCGCTTTTCGTCCAGTTGCCGCAGGTGCGGTCATTGCTGCCGGTGAAGGCGGTCCCATCGGGCTCCGAGCCGGTGAGGATATCGTGACGGTTCGGCTGGTCGCCACGGCCGTTGATCACCTCCCCCTTTTCGGTCAGCGCCGTCTGCTTGTTGATGTTGTTGTTGTCGTGAAGGTCCGCGACATTCTTGGCGATGACGACGCCCTTTGCATTCTGCCAGGGTCCCTTGCCGATGCGATCGCGCGCATTGACGGCGCCAGCACCTTGCGTCGAGAGATAGGCACGCCAGGTCTTGCTGCCGGCACCCGCGGCCTGCGCCAGTGCCTGGCAATGCTTGTCGGCCCCGTCGAGGCCGCCAAGGTCACCGCCCTTGCCGGGCCCGACACTGGTGACAAAGAATGTCATTTCGCTTTGCTGCGCCGCAGCGGGGACAATCGGCAATACAAGCGCAGCAGTGAACAACGCAATCAGGACAGAACGGCTTTGCTGCATAATTACCTCTCCGGCATTTACGAGTTCAGGACTCGTCCTATCAACACCGTAGCCGGGCCGCTATTCAGGTTAATGGACAGCCGCGCTTGAAGCAGGCAGGCTGATCGTGCCACGCAGGACGGCGGCATGGCTTAGGCGGGCATATGGATAGCTCCATCCCAATGGAATATTTCATGGTCGGCGGGATCGGGTTTCTCGCTGCGTGGTTGATGGCGATCATGGTCATCCCGGCCGTTCATCAGCGCGCCGTGCGTCTGACGCACAGGAAGCTCGCACAACTGCCGCTGTCGATGCGGGAGATCCAGGCGGAGAAAGACAGCATCCGCGCCGGATTCGCCGCCGCAACGACGAAGCTCGAAATGAGCCTCGCACAATTGCGCGAGAAGACCGCGGCGCACGCCACTGAACTTGCCAGGAAGACGCAACTTGTCGCGCGCCTGAAGCAGGAACTGGAAGCGGTCGATCACGCGCTGAAGGAAACCGAAGCGCGCGAGCAATCCACCCGCAATGAATTGCGCAACGTCAAACGCGAGATGGCCGGCAAGGATGCGGCGTTGACCGCAGCCGAACATGAGATCGCCGCCATCAAGGCCGAGATCGCAGCCATCGCGCCGATCCTGCGGTCCACGCAGAAGCGGGTCGAACCGCGGGTTGCCGAAATCGTCCCGCTCGCGCCGCTGCGGGCGCCGCTCGATGTGGTGCCGCCGCCGACACGGCTGTTGACGCCGGCGTCGGTCGCACAGCCCAAACACGACGACATCGTCACTCGTGCCTGGACCGAGATCCGCGACGCCGCACAGCGGGTCGATGAACGCTATGAGGGCCTGCCGGCCTTCGGGCGGCGGCAAACAACGCACGAGACCGATTCCACCAATCCCTGACTTCCCGAAGGCGACGAGTCTGCGTAAGAAAGCGCATCGCTTGAAGCATAAAAGAAGCGGGACATGCAGGAACGCCCTCACATTCTCATCGCCGGAGCCGGCATCGGCGGCCTCACAGCCGCGCTGGCGCTGTTGAAGCGCGGCCATCGTGTCAGCGTCATCGAACAGGCGCGCGAACTCGCCGAAATCGGCGCAGGCGTGCAGATTTCGGCCAACGGCGCACATGCGCTGTTCTCGCTGGGTCTGGAACCTGCGCTGCAAAAAGTCTGGTGCGAGCCGGCCGGTAAGGAAATCCGGCTCTGGAGTACCGGCGAGACGTGGAAGCTGTTCGATCTCGGCTCGGAGTCGCGCCAACGCTACGGCGCACCCTATTTCATGATCCATCGCGCCGACCTGCACGGCATCCTGCTGAACGCCGTCAAGGCGATCGCGCCGGACGTCATCCGGCTCGGCGCGCGGGTGACCGGATTCGAACAGGACGAGCGCGGTGTGACGCTCCTGTGCGAAAGCGGCGAGCGCATCCACGGCGACGCCCTGATCGCGGCTGACGGCGTGCATTCGCGCATTCGCAATGCGCTGTTCGGCGAAATGCCGGCGCATTTCACCGGTCTTCTGTCATGGCGCGGCCTTGTGCCAATGGCAAAACTGCCTGAGCGGCTGCGTCGTCTGGTCGGCAC
>JAEYVN010000561.1 GCA_023431725.1 Pseudomonadota bacterium | reverse complement strand
AAAAGCCTGAGCCCACGGCCGCTGCAAAGTCCGGCACCAAGAAATCGGATGCGAAGAAGACTGACGCGAAGTCTGCGGCCGGCAAAAGGGCCGATGGCGGCAAAAAGTCTGACGCTTCGAAGTCATCAGCGAAACCGGTAACGCGACCAACCGCCACGAAAAATGAGACACGTACGGCGGCGTTGCCGATTCCAAGAGCGCGACCCGAGTCCGGGGCAGAGGCGACATCGGCAGCCTTCCCAACGCCGATCGGCGCGCCGCTGGGGACCTCGTCCGTTGCGGCGTTACCTCAAGCATCCCGTCTACCATCCGCGATCGTAACAACAGTCGCGCCGCCGTCTTCCGAAAGTCTGTCGGCCGTGAAGAGGGCCATTGAACTCGCCCGCCGCGGCAAGACGTCGGAAGCCACAGCCATTGGTAACAGCGTCACCGATCCCGTTGCTGCCAAGTTGATTGAATGGGTCGTCCTGCGCGCCGAGAGCAGCGATTTCGACTTCCAGCGCTATGCCGGATTCGTGGCGGGTAACCCAGGGTGGCCCAATATCACACAGTTCCGCCGGAAGGCGGAGGCCGCACTTTGGCAAAACGGCGTGAACGACGCAGTCATTCGCCGTTATTTTGCGACCAACAAGCCGCTGACCGCCAAAGGCAAGCTCGCGTACGCACGCGCTTTGCTGTCTCAGGGCGATCGTGCGATGGCGCAGCAACACGTTCGAGACGCATGGCGTAATGATTCCTTGACCGCAGAAATGGAACGTCAGGTGCTGGACGCGTTCGGTCCATTGCTGACCGGCGGCGATCACAAGGCCCGACTGAACAAGCGCCTGTATGCCGACGATATTGAGCAGGCGCTTCGCGCTGCCCAGCGCATTGGAGCGTCCCAGGTAGCTTTGGTTCGCGCACGGGCCGCGGTGAACGACAAATCGTCGAAGGCGAAGGCGCTACTCGATGCCGTGCCGCCAGACGCACGTAATGATGCAGTTTATCTCTACACACGCGCGCAGTGGCTGCGCCGCAATGACCATGTCGCTGAAGCCGCGCAAGCGATGATGGCGGCATCGAACAATGTCGAGGACCCGGACGAGTGGTGGAACGAGCGCCGCTTTTTGGCACGCAAACTTCTGGATGCGCGAGACGCACGAACGGCGTTCCGCATCGCTCGCAATGCGGCAATGCCGGAGAAGGAAGGGGCGCGCGTCGAACACCTGTTTACGGCGGGCTGGATTGCTTTCCGATTCCTGAATGATCCGGCGACCGCAAAGCCGCTCTTTGCACAGCTGATCCAGGTTGCCGAGCATCCGGCCTCACTGTCACGAGGCCACTACTGGTATGCGCGGACAGCCGAGGCCCTTGGACAGACCGGCGAAGCCAAAACGCATTATGAACGCGCCGCGCGGTTTTCTACGACCTACTACGGCCAGATCGCGCATGCGCGCCTCGGTGGATCGGAACTTCGCATTCCTCCAGCGCCGCAGTCGCACCCGCAAGCCGGACGGCTCGAAATCGTACGCGCCATGGATATGCTCTATGCGGTCGACGAGCGCGATCTGGTCGCGTCTGCAGTCGCGGATCTTGCCGATCGTGCCCCGGATCCAGCGGCCCTGGCTGCCGTGGCGGCTCTCGTTGAACGCCGCGAGGATGCCCGCGCGTTGGCTCTCCTTGGACGCACTGCCGTCGGGCGCGGCCTGCCGTTTGAATATTACGCCTATCCCATTGCTGGCTTGCCGCGTTTCAAGCCGATTGGCCCGCAGATCGAGCCGCATGTCGCTTACGCGATTGCGCGTCAGGAGAGTGGTTTTAACCCTCGTGCGCGATCCGGCGCCAATGCACAGGGACTGATGCAGGTGCTTCCAGGGACGGCCAAGCTTGTAGCAAAAAAGAATGGGGTCTCATTCGATGCCGCAAGATTGCTGAACGACCCGGTTTACAACGTGCAGATCGGCGCCGCCGAGCTCGGCGATGTCATCGAGACCTATCGCGGTTCCTACATTCTGTCCTTTGTTGCCTATAATGCGGGCCGGGGCCGCGTTCGAGAGTGGATCGGACGGTTCGGCGATCCCCGTGACCCGAAAGTCGATCCGATCGACTGGGTCGAGCGCATTCCGTTCTCCGAGACGCGCAATTATGTTCAGCGGGTGATGGAAAACATGCAGGTGTACCGCGTGCGGTTCGGAGCCTCGCAAAAGCTTCTGATCGAGGCCGACCTCCGGCGCGGCATGACGAACTGATACCTTGGCCACCCATGTCGGACGAAAATCCCTCCACCGGCGGTTCTCCCGTGCGTGGGGAGAGCATTTTCGTATCAGCCTCGGATGGTCTGCGGCTTCATATCAAATCCTACCGGCCTGAAGGGGCCGTGGGACTGCCGGCAGTCTGTCTTCCGGGGCTCGCGCGGACCGAAGCCGATTTCGAATTGCTGGCGAAGTATCTTTCTTCCGATCCAATTCGTCCGCGGAACGTCTTCGCTCTCGATTATCGCGGGCGCGGCCAGTCGGCCTACGATTCTGATTGGCGCAACTACAATCTCGCCGTCGAACTTGCGGACATACTAACTGTGCTCACGTCGCTCGGCGTCAGCCACGCCGTGTTCATCGGCACCTCGCGTGGCGGCTTGTTGACGATGCTTCTGGGCGCGACGCAGCCCAGATACATCGCCGGGGCCGTCCTCAATGACATTGGCCCTGTCATTGAGCCGGCAGGTCTGCAGCGGATCAAAGGCTATATCGGCAGAATGCCGACCCCAATGGATATTGCCGAAGGTGCCGTCGGCTTGCGCCGTCTCTTTGGCGAACAATTCCCGGCGTTATCCGACGATGATTGGGTGGCTTGGTCTGAGCGCAGCTGGACACAAACGGCTGACGGTTTGGTGGCGCGTTATGATGCCAGGCTGAGCCATACGCTCAGCGGTAGCGATCCCGATCAGCCAATTCCCACGCTGTGGGAGCAATTCGACGCGCTGTCGTCGGTGCCCCTGATGGTGATCCGCGGCGGGCTATCTGACCTGCTGTCGTCGGAAACGCTCGCCGCAATGAAGCTGCGCCGTCCGGATATGGATGTCCTCGTCGTGCCGGATCAGGGGCACGCTCCGCTTCTGGCGGAAGCGCCTGTGCTTGAGCAGATCGGCGCTTTATGCCGGCGCTGTGACAGGCGAAATCCAAAGCTCTGTTAGCGACTTCGCCGGATTTTCAAAACAGGCTTATTCAAAGCAAAGCCCCCGGTCTTTCGACCGGGGGCTCGCTTAGGCTTAACTTTGGGTCGAGATCAGTCGATCACGGCCAGAAGTTGCGCTGCACGCGGAAGGCTGCCGACCAGTAGCCCTGGTCTTCGATGTTGTAGGGTCCACCGGCGAGGCCTGCTGCTGCGTTAACCGGCACGAGGGCACGACCTTTGAACGCTGAGTCGAGCTGCGAATAGGCAACTTCAACGCCGACGTCGAGGTTGGCAACCGGGTTCCACATGGTGCGCGAAGCGACGCGCCAGATCGACCAGTCCGGGTTACAGTTAGAGACGCCAGCGACCACGCTGCCGCAAACGCCGCCGACTGCCGCGATCATGGCTTTAGCG
>JAEYVN010000537.1 GCA_023431725.1 Pseudomonadota bacterium | reverse complement strand
CCGCCGCCGAAGCTGACCGCGTAAATGCCGTTCTTCACCGATGCGATGATCTCGCCCGGCTCCTTGTCTCCCGCCAGCATGTAGGTGTTGGTCATGCGCGGCATCGGCACATGGCCGTACGACTCACGCCGGCCGTTGCCGGTCGGCTTCATGTTCATCAGCCGCGCATTCTGGCGATCCTGCATGTAACCGACGAGAATGCCGTCCTCGATCAGCACGGTCTTGTTGGTCGGCGTGCCTTCGTCATCAATCGACAGGGAGCCACGGCGCGACTGGATCGTGCCGTCGTCGAGCACGGTGACACCCTTGGCCGCGACCTGCAGACCCATCAGGCCAGCAAAAGCCGATGTCCCCTTGCGGTTGAAATCGCCCTCGAGGCCGTGACCGACCGCTTCATGCAGCATCACGCCGGGCCAGCCGGCGCCGAGCACGACATCCATCTCCCCGGCCGGAGCCGGCACCGATTCCAGATTGACCATCGCCTGCCGGATCGCATCGTCCACCGCGCCGCGCCAGGCCTGCGTCTCGATGAAGCGGGCATAGCCTTCGCGGCCGCCATAGCCATGGCTGCCGGTTTCCTGACGGTCGCCGTCGCCGGCGACAATGGAGACGTTGATACGGACCATCGGCCGGATATCGCGATAGACCTCGCCATCGGCCCGGACGATCTCGACCACCTGCCAGGTTGCGCCGAGGCTGGCGCTGACCTGCCGCACCCGCGGATCCTTGGCGCGGGCGTAGGCATCGATTTCCTGCAGCAGCTTTACCTTCGTCTCGAAATCGGGACCGTCGAGCGGGTTTTCATCACCATAGAGGCGGACATTGCTGCGGCCCGGCGCCTCCGAATAGCGGCCGGTATAGCCGCCCTTCACGGCGCGAACCGCATCAGCGGCGCGAATCAGCGCGGCCTCGGAAAGGTCGGAAGCATGCGCATAGCCGACCGCCTCATCTTTGACGGCGCGCAGGCCAAACCCCTGCGCGGTATCGTAGGTCGCCTGTTTTAAACGCCCGTTGTCGAAGCCGAGGGCCTCGGACTGCCGGTATTCGAGGAAGAGTTCGCCGTCATCGGCGCCCTCCAGCCCCTTGGAGATGATGGAACGGACGCGCCCGCGGTCGAGCCCGGCGCGGTCGATGAGGGAGGATGTGGAGAGGGATTTGTCGGTCATGCGGGCAAAGATAGTGCCGATCCCTTCATACTGCGAGTACCGAAAGGGCCGGCCATGCCTCCGAAAATGATGGCCGTCTCGCCGAAGAGTTTGATCCCTCGGTAGACCAGCACCGGACTTGGGCATGGTTCCGATACCAGAGCACAGCCCTGATCCTACTTGTATTTTGACGTGGCTCTCACATCTGCGGTGACTGGTTGGAGTCAGGGGGGACCGAGTGACATGGCAAGTGACGGCCTTACCGCAAGGCATTGGCCACACCAAACGGACCTGCCCGGATTATCGAATTGCAGGAAACCGGCTGATCCTACATCCGCTCGTAAATACCGCCACGAGACAGCATGCAACCGACATCGCCGCTCACCGAAGCCCAACTTCGCCGCCGCACGTTCCTGCAGCATCTCGCCAGCCTGACAGCCTTCGCCGGCGTGTTGCCGGTATCAGCCTTTGCGTCAGGCGGGCCGCCCCGCTTCGAAACCGAACGTCAGCAATTCCGGATCGTCCGGCCGGCGAGACAGGTTGGTGATTTTCCCATGGTCCGGCTGGACGGATCGAAGACGCGCTTTTCCCAATTCCGGGGAAAGGTGGTCCTGCTGAACTTCTGGGCGACCTGGTGCCCGGCGTGTCTGGTCGAACTGCCGATCCTCGATCGCCTTCAGCAGGCGATGGGTGGTTCCGACTTTCAGGTGGTGGCCGTATCCGTCGATCGCGACGACGCCCGGAAAGTGGAGCGTTTCGTGCGGGATCGCCGCGCGCGAAATCTTTCCATTTTCCTCGATCCCGAAGCGAAAATCGCCCATTCGCAGGGCAGCACCGACCGCCAGGCGCCATTCGCGCTCTACGGCATGCCGATTTCCTACATCATCAACCGCTCGGGTCGTGTCGAGGGTTACATGATGGGCGAGGCGGACTGGTCCTCGGACGCCGCCAAAAATCTTCTCGCCTATTACCTGCAGCAACCCGGCTGACTGGACCCGGTCAGGGCAGCTTGTCGAAGCCCTCACCGAAGCCCTTCAGAGCCATCGGAAAGCCGATCCCCTCTTCCGGGGTCTGGAAGATAATAAACGTTGCGGTTGTCCCGGACCGCATCTGCTTGATGAGGTTGTCGTCCATCACAACCTCGGCCACGCAACCATTCGGCAGGCAGCGGACAAAGCCGGCCCGACCGATATCGGCGTCGTCGATCTTGAGGCCGAGGCCTGACGGCAGAAGCACGCCGAGCGGGGCGATCACCCGCATCAGCCGGCTCTTGTTGTCCGCCGTCTTCAATACAATGACGGTCAGGCCGATATTGGCCCGGTCTTCCGCCGTGACGCTCTGGATCAGGGCGCATTGCTCGCTCTGGGCCCCGGGCGGGGTGTCGCAGCGGATCTGCCAGTCGGCATGAACGGATTTGACCGCCCCCTGGGCGCGCGCATACCCGGTCTGCAAAATGCAGATCGCCATGATTCCTGCGAGAAACAGCAACCCACTGCGTCCCGCATAACGTGAAATCACCATATCTCCATCCAGTCTGACGGTTGCCCTGGTTGATCGAGAGCACCGCCGGAAAACCGAATCGCGTCCGGGACCGGCCAGTGATGCGTGGCACCACGCGCGCCGCGCGCTGTCAAGCACACACAGGACGGACAAAAAACGCCCTTTTCTGGCCTAAAACCCGCAGTCACGCAAAGCTTGGGTCTCATACGCACAGTCTCATTAGATCAATGTGCAGGCACGTTGCGACCGAGGCGGAATTATGGTTTGAGAAGCCGGGATTTTCCCCAAAATCCTGCCATGTGCTTTTGCCACTCCGCATGCGTGGAGTGGGTTTGCTTATGGGGGACCGGAGTTCCAACCCGGTCGGGAGGAGCCACGCGAGACTTGACCGGTCCGCCGATGGCTGAAGGTGTCGAAGGAGCGAATACGACAATGCGGGTCCAGAGATTCTTGATCGCAGCGGCCCTGGCCGCCGCCACGCTGTTTCCGATGGCGGCAATGGCAGGCATGGGACAGCCTTCGCCATGGCAGATCGGCTTCCAGCAGTCAGCTACGCCGATTATGGAAACCGTCACCTGGTTCCATGATTTCCTGCTCTACATTATCACTGCGATCACGCTGTTCGTTCTCGCACTGCTGCTGATCGTCATTTTCAAGTTCAATTCGCGCGCCAATCCGGTGCCGTCGAAGACCACCCACAACACCATGATCGAGGTCGCCTGGACGGTGATCCCGGTGATTATCCTGGTGGTGATTGCGGTGCCGTCGTTCCGGCTGCTGTTCGCGCAGCTCACCATCCCGCCGGCCGACGTCACCATCAAGGCGACCGGCAAGCAGTGGTTCTGGTCCTATGACTATCCGGACAATGGCTTCGCCTTCGATTCGCTGATGGTGCCCGACAAGGACCTCAAGCCCGGCCAGCCGCGCCTCCTGACCGTGGACAATGAAGTCGTTGTTCCGGTGAACAAGGTGATCCGCGTGCAGGTGATCGGCGGCGACGTCATCCACGCCTTTGCGGTGCCATCCTTCGGCATCAAGATCGACGCCATTCCGGGCCGGCTGAACGAGACATGGTTCAAGTCCACCCGTGAGGGTGTGTTCCACGGACAATGCTCGGAATTGTGCGGCAAGGATCACGCGTTCATGCCGATCACGGTGCGGGTCGTGAACGACCGCGATTATGCGGCGTGGCTCGATCAGGCCAAGAAGAAGTTCGCGGCCAATCCGAACGAGAATGGCGTTACGGTCGCTGCGACCGAAGCACCGAACGCGCAATAACGACAAGGCCTCGGGGCGATCAGGCGTCAGAGATCGCCCCGGAACAACCGAATTAGGACTTGAAGGGTCACATCATGGCAGCCTCGCCAAACACCAACAGCGCTCACGCCGCACATCACGATGCGCATGACCATCCGACCGGATGGCGGCGCTATGTCTATTCAACCAACCACAAGGACATCGGCATGATGTATCTGTGGTTCGCGATGGTTGCGGGCGTGGTCGGCGGCGCGCTGTCGATCGGCATGCGTCTCGAGCTTCAGCAGCCGGGCATGCAGATCTTCGCCGACGCGCACATGTTCAACGTGTTCACCACCGCGCACGGTCTGATCATGATCTTCTTCATGGTCATGCCGGCGATGATCGGCGGCTTCGGCAACTGGATCGTGCCGCTGATGATCGGTGCGCCGGACATGGCGTTCCCGCGCATGAACAACATCTCGTTCTGGCTTCTGCCCGCCTCTTTCGCGCTGCTGATCATCTCGCTGTTCGTCGAGGGTGAGCCGGGCGGGAATGGCGTCGGTGGCGGCTGGACGATCTATCCGCCGCTTTCCACCTCGGGACACCCCGGGCCGGCCGTCGATTTCGCGATCCTGTCGCTGCATATCGCCGGTGCCTCGTCGATCCTCGGTGCGATCAACTTCATCACCACGATCCTGAACATGCGTGCGCCTGGCATGACCATGCACAAGATGCCGCTGTTCGTGTGGTCGGTGCTGGTGACCGTATTCCTGCTGCTGCTGGCCCTGCCGGTTCTCGCCGGCGCCATCACCATGCTGCTCACCGATCGTAACTTCGGCACGACCTTCTTTGCGCCGGATGGCGGTGGTGACCCGCTGCTGTTCCAGCATCTGTTCTGGTTCTTCGGCCATCCGGAAGTGTACATTCTCATTCTTCCGGGCTTCGGCATCGCCAGCCAGATCATCTCCACCTTCGCACGCAAGCCGGTCTTCGGTTATCTCGGCATGGCCTACGCCATGGTCGCGATCGGCGGCATCGGCTTCGTCGTGTGGGCACACCACATGTATACGGTCGGCATGAGCACCGCGACGCAGGCTTACTTCGTCGCCGCGACCATGGTGATCGCGGTGCCGACCGGCGTGAAGATCTTCTCCTGGATCGCCACGATGTGGGGCGGCTCGATCGAATTCCGCACCCCGATGCTGTGGGCGACCGGAATGATCTTCCTGTTCACCGTCGGTGGCGTGACCGGCGT
>JAEYVN010000485.1 GCA_023431725.1 Pseudomonadota bacterium | reverse complement strand
GCCGGCAGGCCGAACAGATCGACCGGAATGACAGCCTTCGGCTTCAAGCCCTGCGCCTTGGCGACAATAATCGCAGACTTCAGGCTTTCGACATCGATGTTGAAGGTGTCGGCATGGACATCGACGAAAACCGGCGTCGCGCCGATCAATGCCGCGCTTTCGGCCGTCGCGCAGAAGGTGAAGGTCGGACAGAACACCGCGTCGCCCGGACCAATTCCCTTTGCCATCAACGTCATCACAAGCGCATCTGTGCCGCTCGAGCAGGACAACGCATGCTTGGCGCCGCAGAAGGCTGCGAGCTGCTGCTCGAACGCCATGACCTCAGGCCCCATCAGGAACTGACAGTGATCCAGAACACGTGTCGTCGCTTCGTCGATCGCGTTGCCCAGACGTTTGCGCTGAGCGGCGACGTCGATGAAGGGGATCGGACGCGGATCGATACGTGTGTGCTGATTCATTATGGTCAAAAACTCTGCAGATACGAGAGATGATCAACTAGCAGCGCGGTGCTGTTCGGAATGACGCGACGTGACCTTGGCCGGCGGACGATTCTCGAGACAACGCATCGCGACATCGAGGCTCTCAACGCCCTCTTCGCCTGTTACAGGAGGCATTTTGTTGTCACGCACAGCGTTGACGAAGGACTGCAGCTCGGCGCGCAGCGGCTCGGAATGACCGACCGACAGATGGCGCATCGAATAGCTGCCGTCGGGCTGGAAGCCGAAACACTCGCTGACCTGACGGGTCAAAAGATCGCCGATCAGATACTTCTTCCGAGTCGCGACATGCACCGTGCGCGCCTTGAAAGGCGTCAGCCAGTTCGTATTGATATGCGCCAGCACGCCGGACGCCGTGCGGAATTGCAGCAGCGCGATGTCTTCACGCTCGGCCACCGCGCTCGCCGTTTGCGGCTGCACCTCGACGATTTCGGAATCGGTGAACCAGCGGATGAGATCGATGTCGTGCACCGCGAGATCGATCACGACACCGACATTCGACATGCGCGGTGGGAATGGGCCGACGCGCGTGATGCCTATGGAGAGGATGTCCTCCTCTTTGATCGCTTCCTTGATCGCCTGCACCGCCGGATTGAACCGCTCGACATGGCCGACCATCAGCTTCACGCCGTGCCGCTTGGCGGCCGCGATGATCTCTCGCCCCTCGTCGACGTTCGAAGCGATCGGCTTCTCGACCAACACATGGATGCCGCGCTCGATGCACTTCAGCGCCATTTCGTGATGCAGATGCGTCGGTGCCGCGATAGTCACCGCATCAAGGCCCGGCCCAAGCAGGTCATCGATGGATTCAACCGCCGGAACACCGAGGATCCGGGTCACCAGTTCTCGTTGCTGCTCGCTCGGATCGGCGACGCCCACCAGCGTGACATCGGGCAATCCCGCAAAAACGCGGGCATGGTTTGCCCCCATGATGCCAACGCCAATGACACCAACGCGCAGCGGCCCTTTGTCGCTGCTCTCGACTGCCCGAACCATTTGAACAATACCCCCCGCCGAAGCGGCCAGAAAACCGTGATCTGCCTATCACGGCCTTCGCAACGACGTCATATTTTCATTTACCCTGTTCAAACACCTTTTGAGTCAAAGCGTTACGATACAGGAGGCCCAGCACCATCGAATCTACGGCGCCTCTACGGTAATATAAAACCTTTGAAGTGAAATTCTGAACCGTCTTATTCGGCAGCGGCGCGGCCGGTCAAATCCAGTTGCAGGCCGGCCGCCAAGGCGTCCTCGCGGAACGCTTTCACCGCATCCAGGGACAGATCCTCGCCGGTCCTGGTTCCCATCGCCGGCAGCTTTTTGAGGACGTCGGCCGGGGCCGTGATGATGTGGCAGCCCATCTCGTCGGCCTCGACCACATTGTAGGCCTCACGGGTGGAGGCCCAGATGATCTCGATGTTGGAGGTTTCGCGGGCCTGAGCGATCGAATCTCGCATCAACGGGGCGTATTCGATGCCAAAGTCGGCCAGGCGACCGGCAAAGACCGAAACGCAGGCCGGAGCGCCGCCGCGGAGCGCATCCATGGCCTTGGCAACCTGCTCGGCGGTGAAGATTGCCGTGAAATTGATCTTCACGCCTTCGGACGAGAGCGCGCGGACCGCCTCGTAAAGCGGCTCCTTGCGCGTCGTCATCACCGGGAGCTTGACGTAGACGTTCTCGCCCCAGGTAGCGATGACCCGACCCTGTGCCACCATTTCCGGGATATCGTCGGAAAAGACCTCGAACGAGATATGCCGGTCAGGCACCGCGGCGACGAGATCGCGCGCATAGGCCTCGTAGTCTCGAACGCCGGCCTTCTTCAGCAGCGAGGGGTTGGTGGTGAAACCGGCGATCCATGGGTTCCTGGCCATCTCCACGATCTGGGCCTTGTCGGCGCCATCCGTGAACAGCTTGATCTTCAGATCGCTCAGTTTGGTCGCCATCGTCTTCGGCCTTTTGTGCGTTGCGTACAATGAGGTGCGGCTCGCGTAGCCCGCAACTGTAGCACAAAAGCGGCGACAGATTTAAGAGCGGCGGTAATCGTCCTCGATACGGACGATATCGTCTTCGCCGAGATAGCTGCCGGTCTGAACCTCGATCAATTCCAGATCAATCTTGCCGGGATTTTCGAGCCGGTGCGGATGCCCCATTGGAATATAGATCGACTGGTTCTCGTGCAGCGTCGACACCTGATCGCCGATCGTGACGCGGGCTGTGCCACGGACCACGATCCAATGCTCTGCGCGATGATTGTGATATTGGAGCGAAAGCCGGCCGCCCTTTTTCACGACAATGCGCTTGACCTGGTAGCGGTCGCCGTTGTCCAGCGACTGGTAATTGCCCCAGGGCCGGTGAACGCGGATGTGATCCTGGGTCACCGCAGGCGCCACGTCCTTCAGCGTCTGCACCAGCCGTTTCATTTCCGCTGTGTTCTTGCGGTCAGCAA
>JAEYVN010000476.1 GCA_023431725.1 Pseudomonadota bacterium | reverse complement strand
GCGTCGACGATCCACAGATCGAGGCCGGACAGCGCCGCAGCGGCTTCGTCGGACATGTCGTTCACGTCGGCCGAATACGCGACATTGCCGAACCGAAAGCCCAGCGCCGGGATATCGCCATGCTCGAGCAGCACGGGCAGTGCCGTGACCGGACCACCGGCGCCGTCGACCGTGACCGGCTTGCCAGGCACGATCCGGTGCTCATTGAGGATCGGCGGATAGTTGCTGCCGGGCGGCGTCATGAAGCAATAGCCGAAACGGCCATGCATCGCGCGCGAGGTCGGCTCGTCGAGATACACGTCGATCTTGCGACGATGGAAGATGAACAGCGGCCGCAGGTCGTCGATGCCATGCGTGTGGTCGGCATGTTCGTGCGTGAACAGCACACCATCGAGCTTGCTGACATTGGCGTCGAGCAATTGCTCGCGCAGATCCGGCGACGTGTCGACCAGCACGGTCGTCTTGCCATTGGCGCTCTCACGCTCGACCAGAATCGAGCAGCGGCGACGCCGGTTCTTCGGGTTGTCGGGATCGCAAGCGCCCCAGCCGAGTGCCGGTCGCGGCACGCCGCCGGACGATCCGCAGCCCAGGATCGTGACAGTCAATGCCGTCATGCGGCCGCCGAAAGCTGGCGTGGCACCTTGCTGAACAGACGGAAGAAATTCTCGGTTGTCTGGTTCGCGATCTCGTCGAATGACACGCCGCGGGTTTCGGCCAGAACCTTGGCGGTCTCGACCACGTAAGACGGCTCGTTACGCTTGCCGCGGAATTTGCCCGGCGCGAGATACGGCGCATCGGTTTCAACCAGAATGCGATCGGCCGGCAGATCGGCGGCAATCTCGCGCAATGCATGCGACGTCTTGAACGTCAGAATCCCGGTGAAGGAAATGCAGAGGCCGAGTTCGATCGCGCGCATCGCCAGCGCACGACCGCCGGTAAAGCAATGCAGTACAGCAGGGAAGGCCCCCTTCCCCATTTCCTGCTCCAGAATCCGCGCCATGTCTTCGTCAGCTTCGCGCGAATGGATTACCAGCGGCAATCCGGTTTCGCGCGCAGCAGCGATATGAGCGCGGAAGCCCTGCTCCTGCGCATCGTGCGGGCTCGTGTCATAAAAATAATCGAGACCGGCTTCGCCGATGGCGACGACCTTCGGATGCGCGGATTTCGCGATCAGATCAGTTGTGCCGACATCGAGTTCTTCATGTGCGTTATGCGGATGCGTGCCGACCGAACAGAACACATCGTCGAAGCGTTCGGCGATCGCCAGCAGCTTTGGCAATTCGCGCACGCGCGTGGAAATGGTGACGATACGCCCGACGCCTTGCGCACGTGCGCGGTCGACGATGCCGTCGAGATCGCTGGCAAAATCGGGAAAATCGAGATGGCAGTGGCTGTCGACGATCATGTCCGCAATGTCGGCGCCTTATCGCCCATTTTCAAGACGCCAGTTCCAAACGCCGGTTCTCAAGCCGCCAAGGCGGTTATGGCGGGGGCATCGATCCGCTCGGCCTGCAGATCGGCGACGAATGGCAGACGCCGGCCGGCAACCCGCAAGCTAATCCAGACTGGCCGGCCGCCATTCTTCTCATCGATTTGTGTCTTGGCCGAGACGATCATCGATTTCGGAACCTGATAGACGCGTGGCTTGAACACGCCAAGCGTCGTCAGAATGACGAACTCATCATTGCGCTCGATACGGAGCAAATAGATGCGGCTGTAGAACAGCAGGCCGACGAAAGGCGCGACGCCGACGAGGAAACAGAGCACGGCCAGGCCAGGTCTTGCGCCCGATGCTCCCACAGCTTCGCTTCCTGGCAGTGCGCCGAAGAAATGCGCCATCACCATCGCCCAATAGACCCAGCCGGCGGCCCAAACGACGGCACCCACGATGGATTTACGCAACTTGCTGGTCTGCCGCTCGTTTTCAAACAGCACAGTCATGAACACAATTCCGATATGGCTTCAGGCCTTGGCCGCTTCGGGCTCGACATAACGCGGGAACACCGGCACAGGTGCCGGCAGGGTCGTGCCGCCCGCCAGCCGATGTTCACCGCCCAATCGCGAAAAGTCGCGCTCATCGGCCGGCACGCCGAGGATGTCGAGCAGCTTGGCTGCCGAATCCGGCATGAACGGCTGGGCCAGAATTGCGACCTGTCGGATCACCTCAGCCGTCACATACAGCACCGTCGCCTGTTTCGCCGGATCCGTCTTCGCCAGGGCCCACGGCGCCTCGCCCGCGAAATAGCGGTTGGCGTCCGCCACAACGGCCCAGACCTGCGTCAGCACCTGATGCAATTGCTGCGTCTTCATCGCTTCACGCGCGCCGGCGAGCATCGCGTCCGCTGATGCAAGGATCGTCTTGTCATTGTCCGAAAACGCATTCGGCGCCGGCAACACGCCACCGAACTGCTTGGCGATCATGCTCAACGATCGCTGGGCGAGATTGCCAAGATCGTTCGCCAATTCCGCATTGATGCGATTGACGATCGCCTCGTGGCTGTAGTTGCCGTCCTGTCCGAACGGAATTTCGCGCAGAAAGAAATAGCGGATCTGATCGAGCCCGTATTCTTCGGCCATAGTGATGGGATCGACCACATTACCGACCGACTTCGACATCTTCTCCCCGCGGCTGAACAGAAACCCGTGGCTGAAGATGCGATGCGGTACGGCGAGGCCGGCCGACATCAGGAAGGCCGGCCAATAGACGGCGTGAAAGCGCACGATGTCCTTGCCGATCACATGCAGATGCGCTGGCCAGTAACGCTTGAACATCTCGCTGTCGGAATCCGGGAAGCCAACGGCGGTCAGGTAATTCGTCAGCGCATCGACCCACACATACATGATGTGCTTGTCGTTGCCCGGCACGCGAATGCCCCAATCGAAGGTCGTGCGCGAGATCGACAGATCCTGCAGGCCGCCGCGCACAAAGCTCGCGACTTCGTTCAGGCGTTCCTTCGGCAGCACGAAATCCGGATGCTTGGCGTAGAGGTCGAGCAGCTTGTCCTGATAGGCCGACAGCTTGAAGAAGTAACTCTCCTCCTCGACCCACTCGACCGGCGTTCCGGTCTTGGTCGCGAGCCGCACGTTGTGCTCGTTCACATGCGTCTCGTCCTCGGCGTAATAAGCCTCGTCGCGCACCGAATACCAGCCGGCGTATTTCGACAGGTAAATGTCGCCCGCCTTCTCCATCCGCTCCCAGATCGCCATTGAAGCATCGTGGTGCCGGGCTTCCGTCGTGCGGATGAAATCGTTGTTCGAACAATTCATGCGCTCGACCATCTCGCGGAAGCGCTCTGCATTGCGGTCGACGAGGGCCTGTGGCGTTATCCCCTCCTTCGCCGCGGTCTGCTGGATTTTCTGACCATGTTCATCGGTGCCGGTCAGGAAATACACATCGTAGCCGTCCAGCCGCATGAAACGGGCGATCGCGTCGGTTGCTATCGCCTCATAGGCGTGGCCGATATGCGGTACGCCGTTAGGGTAGGAAATCGCAGTCGTCAGGTAGTAGCTGGGCTTGGCCGGCATCTGAGATCATCTGTCCAGGGAATATCGGCAAGATTTAAGTCCGCTTGCCCGGATCGAAAGACCGGTGCCGCCGGAATATGGCCGGCCGCAACGGTTCGGTGACAGGGCTATCAGCCGCGAGCGGCTTCCGCAAGCCGAGCGAAAGCCCGGAAAATCAAGGGCTTGCGGTCAAGATTGTAGATATCGGTGGTGCGCGCCGTAGAGTTGATCTCCTGCCAGATATCGGCCAGACGCGCGGCCTTCGTCTTGTCATGCTGAACGATGTTCAAACGCGCCGTCATCCAGTCGTTGATCGCGTCGAGTGCGACCTCGAAGACCCGCGGATCGCTGATCGCCAGCGCATCGGCTAGGGCATGCAACTCGCGTGGATCCGTCACCGGCAGCCGCTCCAGAACGGCGGCGGTCTGACGCCGCAACTTGAAAGCCGGCCCCTCCAGCAGCGACAGCGCCCGGCCGACACTCCCCTCAGCCGCCTCGATCACATCGGCATCGGCGCCCTCGCCCGTGGCCTGGGCCAGCGCCTGGCGCAGATCGCTGGTCGCCAATGGCCGCAGCATCAGGCGATGGCAGCGCGACCGGATCGTCGCGAGCACCGAACCCGGCGCATGGCTAACGAGCAAGAACAACGTGCGTGACGGCGGTTCCTCAAGTCCTTTCAGAAGTGCGTTCGCGCTTTCGGCATTCAGGTCATCGACCGCATCGACGATGACAACACGCCATCCGCCAAAGCCGGCCGTCGAACCAAGAAACTGCGCGACCTTTCGCGCATCCTCGACGCGGATGACGCTGCGTAACTTGCCGGTATCGCCTACGGTCCGCTCGAGGATCAGGAGATCGGGGTGCGATTGCGCGGTGATCAGACCAGCCGCCGGATTGTCCGGTGATACCGCGAGAGAGGTCGCGTCCTGAACAACAGCGGCGGACGGATCGGGATGAGCCAGCACGAAACGCGCCATGCGAAAGGCGAGCGTCGCCTTGCCGATGCCCAGCGGCCCACCAATCAACCAGGCATGGGGAATGCGCCCCGAGCGATATGCATCGAGCAGCGTCTGCTCGGCTTCACCATGGCCGAACAGAACGGAGGTTTCGCGCGGATGCTTGACGCCGTCATCATCCCTCTCATCGGCGGCGCTTTTCACCGGCCAAGATCCTCGATCTCCAGCGGCGGCATGGCGGGATCGAGCTTGCGTGACACCACGGCCCAAATGTCGTTGGCCACCTTGTCCGGCGCCTGCCCCGCATCAATCAGCACGCAGCGCTCCGGCTCGTTGATGACGAGCTGACGATACGCCTCGCGCAGACGTTCATGGAAGGCAAGATTCTCGCTCTCGAAGCGATCGCTCTGCGCAGAGCCGCGCCGCGCTGTCGCCCGGGCAAGGCCGATCGTCGCCGGAACATCGAGCACCAATGTCAGATCGGGTTTGGTCTCGCCGACCGTGATCTTTTCCAGTCGCGAGATCAGGCGCTGATCAACCTGCCCCAGCACGCCCTGATAGACCCGCGTCGAATCCGAAAAGCGGTCACAAATGACCCACTCGCCGCGTTCAAGCGC
>JAEYVN010000451.1 GCA_023431725.1 Pseudomonadota bacterium | reverse complement strand
GAACGCGTTTTTTGATGTCGCCATTTATCTCGGCCGGAGTTCATCAGGCCGGATGGCATTCATGACCGAATTGTTTGGCCGCCGGGCAATTAATGGATCTTTCGCAATTCTCGGCCATCCGGCTGCTGCGCCTGGCCATGCTGGCGGCGTTCGTGTTGCCGCTGATCCTCTTCATTTTCATGGCCGTCACGAGCTATCGCGCAACCCAGCGTGTCGCCGATCAGCGCATCGAACGCACGGTTAACATCCTGCATGAGCATGGTCTGAAGGTCTTCGAGACCGTCGAGCGGGCCATTGCCGAAACCAACGAAATCGTCCGCGATATGTCGGATGAGCAGATCAGGGCCAACGAACGTGAGCTTCACGGCCGGTTGCGGGCCGTGGTGGTGTCGCTCCCGCAACTAAGATCACTTTGGATCTTCGGCCCGGATGGTCGCGCCCTCGTCAACTCGATTGCCTATCCCACACCCGATGTCGACTTTTCCGACCGCGACTATTTCCGCGCCCATGTCGATCGGGATGCCGGTCTGTTCTTCGGACAGGTTCTGCAGCCGCGCCAGCCATATCCCGATGGCGAGTTCTTTAGCGTGAGCCGGCGGCGGCCGAGCGCGGACGGTGCCTTCAGAGGCGTCGTGCAGGTATCGCTACGGCCGGAATATTTCGAGCAGTTTTACAGCAAGCTGCAATCCACCTATGTCGGTGGTTATGCTGCGATTGTACGCCAGGATGGCGCGGTCCTGGCCCGCTACCCTGATCTCCATCGCATTGTCGACATTCCCAATGCCAGCCCGCTGGGCGATACCATGCGGGCGAGGCCAGACGGCGGCTTCATCGACAGGCGATCGGTCGCCGATGACACGGAGCGGCGCCTGTCATGGCAGAAACTCGCCGATTTGCCGGTCTTCGTGCTTGCCGGAACGGAGATCAGCGCGATCCGGTCCGAGTGGCTGTCGTCGATGAGTGGCTATCTGGTGTTCGGCATTCCGGCGACTGCGCTGATGCTCGGCGTGATGGGCATGGCCCTGCAGCGTACGCGGCGTCTCTACGAGGAGCAGGGCAAGCGCATCGCCGCTGAGGGCGCATTGCGGCAGGCCCAGCGCATGGAGGCGATCGGCCAATTGACCGGCGGAGTCGCACACGACTTCAACAACATCCTGATGGTCGTGATGGGCAATGTGCATCGGTTGCGGCGCGACCTCCAGGATCCGAAGCTGATCCGCAAACTCGACATGATCGAGACGGCCGCCCAACGCGGCGAGAACCTGACACGGCAATTGCTGGCTTTTTCGCGCCGGCAGAATCTGACGCCGACGGTGGTCGATCTGACCCAGCGCGTCCGAGAATTCCGCTCGCTGCTGGCGCCGTCGCTGCGCGGCGATATCGAGATCCGCACCGATGTGCCCACGACCATCATTGCGGTGCGTGTGGATGTGAGCGAACTGGAGCTTGCAGTGCTCAATCTGGCCGTCAACGCGCGCGATGCCATGCCCAAAGGCGGTACGATCGAGATCGGCGTTCGGCCGGTCACGTTGCGTGGTGAGCCGGCTTACGATCGGCTGCAGGGCGAGTTTGTGGCGCTGTCCGTGGCCGATACCGGATCGGGCATTGCTCCGGATGTGATCGCGCGCATCTTCGAACCGTTCTTCACCACCAAGGAGGTGGGCAAGGGAACGGGGCTTGGCCTCAGTCAGGTTTATGGCTTCGCCAAGCAATCGGGCGGTACGGTTACGGTGTGGAGCAGGCTCGGCGTTGGCACCACTTTCACGCTCTATCTGCCGCGCACGCGTGAGATGCCGCAGCGGTCGGCGCCGGTGCGCAACGAAGATGCGGTGAGCGAGGAGTCCGGATCGGTTCTCGTCGTCGAGGATAATTCGGAAGTTGCCGATATTGCGACGGCGCTGCTGAACGAACTCGGCTATCGGGTGACGCGGGTGGGCGGGGCATCGTCGGCGCTCGATCTCCTGCGTGAGGGTGAACGATTTGATCTCGTGTTCTCGGATGTGGTGATGCCCGGTGGCATGAGCGGCGTCGAACTCGCGCACACCATCCGCAAGGATTATCCGTCGCTGCCGGTGGTGCTGACAACGGGATACTTCAACGCCCTCGACAAGCCGCTGCCGCGCGGTCTGCCGGTGTTGCGCAAGCCCTACGACATGGCAGAACTGAAAAAGACGCTGCAAACCGCCATGAACGGCGGCGGCAATACGGCCGTTGCAGGTTAAGCGGTCACATCCGCGTCAAAAGCAACAAGCGGGCTTCGTTGGTCCGCGGCGATATGGTAGGCGCCCGATATGGCACAGGCGGCTCAGGTTCACGGCTATCAGCTCTGGCGGGACCGGCGCGGGGGAATATCCGCGCTGCGCATCACGGCGCTGGCCCTGCTGCTGCTGCCGGTGGTGCTTGCGCTTCAGGCCTGGTGGACGCACCAGCTGGCGCCGCGTCTGCTCAACGATCTCGTGCATCGCACGGGCTATTGGGCGTTGCTGTTCATCCTGATGTCGCTCGCGATCACGCCGATCAGGCGTAGCGGGCGCTTCGGCGGCCTTCTTGACGTGCGGCGCTTGATCGGCGTCGGCGCGTTTGTTTATGCGACGCTGCATATCGGATTGTATATCGCCGACGAGAAATTCGATCTCGTCAAGGTCGCGCTCGAGATCGTCAAGCGGCTTTATCTCACCATTGGCTTCGTGGCCTGGCTCGGCCTGCTTGCGCTCGCCGTCACGTCGAACGATACGATGGTGAAGCGGCTCGGCGCGCTCAGATGGCGGCAGCTGCATCAGCTGACCTACGCCATCACGTTCCTGGCGCTGATCCATTTCTTCCAGCAGACCAAGGCCGACTTCACCTTGCCGGCAACGATCTGCGGTCTGTTCGGCTGGCTGATGGTGTATCGCCTTGTCGCGTGGCGCATGCGCGAGCCATCGACGCTGGTTCTGTTCGCAATGACGATTGTGGTGACGCTACTGACGTTCTTCGGTGAAGCGGTCGGTATCGCGCTTTGGTACAAGGTCTCGCCGATGACGGTGCTGTCCACGGTGTTCGATTTCGAACTCGCCATCCGTCCCGGCTGGTATGTGCTCGGCGCGGGCCTTGCCGTGTGTCTGCTGGACCTTGTTCGTGCGTATACGCGGCCGGCTCGCGACAAAGCGTCGCCCCGTGGCGGTCAGGCCGTCGGCGGTGTCTCGTTGGTGCCGCGCCAGCGCGCGTAACGCCACGGCAGATACCAGCGCGCCTGTGCCGGTTTCTGCTGTGGGACGAAATCGAGTCCCGCTGTTCCGTAGGGCTGGCATCGGCATAGCCGGCCCAATGTCATCCAGCCGCCGGCCCATAATCCGTGGCGTCTCAAGGCCTCGTCGCCATATTCGGAACAGGTTGGCAAATGGCGGCAATGGAACCCGATCAACGGCGAGAGCGTGTAGCGATAGATCTTGATCAGCGCGCGGCCGCCATTCCGTGGTGCGTTGCGGACACACTGATTGCAATTCGTTGTCGCGGGTTCCATCCAGCTCATAGTGGTTCCTTCTAAGGCAGCACTCAAATAAGCTGAAAAACGCCATATATGCAGTGCAGCGAGGTGGTTCCGCGATGCGCAAGCGTACGCTTTAGGGTTAAAACTACTAAAGTCTGTGCTGGACGTGAATCCGCGGCGCATACTAAAAAATAAGAGTGGGTGACGTGGTCCCGCATAACCGGCGTGAAAGCCGGAGCGCAGAGATGGCGCGGGCCCAGAGTACGGGGAGTTGCATGAAGCGACGCCTGTTCAGTGCGATTGCACTGGGGTGCCTTTTTGTGTCTTTCGCAGCGCCGGTGGCGGAGAGCGATCCTTCGCGCTCGGCTCCGATGCAGTTTGTGTTGCGGCAGGATGCCGTACCCTGCGGCGCCAAATGCAAGACATGGGTTTCGGCAACCGGAATGATCCGGGCAGAGACGGCCCGCGACTTTGAGGAATTTGCCCGCAGGAACCAGATCCGCGGCGGAATAATCGCGCTGAATTCCGAGGGTGGCTCGGTGCACGGCGCGATCGCGCTCGGGCGCGCCATCCGCAAGCTGGGCATGACCACCACGGTCGGCCGTACGGTTGACCTGCCGGGTTATACGGACACCGGCGGCAAGGCGATTCCGGCCAACCTGCTTGCCAAGGCCGACTGCGAGTCGATGTGCGCGTTCGTGCTGCTGGCCGGGACCCAGCGGGTGGTTCCGAGCGATGCGCGCGTCCGTGTCCACCAGATCTGGCTTGGCGACCGCCGCGACGACGCCGCCGCCGCGACCTATTCGGCCGAGGACCTCGTCCTCGTGCAGCGCGATATCGGTAAGCTTGCCCAATACACCGTCGAAATGGGTGGCAGCGTCGAGTTGCTGGAAATCTCGTTGCGCATTCCGCCATGGGAACCCATGCGCTCGCTCTCGCGCGATGAATTGCGCCGCATGAATATCGACACGTCGAATGTCACCGACGCGCGTTCATTACCGGGCGAGACCAGCGCGGCGACACCGTCGCCGGCCGCGGGCGGTCCGTTGAAGCGCATCGCGCTCACTCCGTCGCAGGCAAATGATCGCGTGCGCGGATGGGCGATGGTCGAGCGATCCGGATCGTCGACGCTGACGCGTCGCCATCCACTGACGATCGAGGGCGAGAAGCTCGGCACGCTGGATATCACCTTTGCCTGCGGCAGCAGCGCCGGTGACGTCATGGTGCTCTATACCGAGACCCGCCGCGCCGGAGCCGAGGCCCCAAGCAGTCCGCTCAAGAGTGTCGAATTGCGGATGTCCGGCAAGACCGTGCCGATGGTGCTCGGCGTTTCTCGCGACAGCCAGACGTCGGGCGAGCGCATGTCGGCGGCGAGTGCGGTCGTGCCGGCGAGCGTGCTGCGCAGCTTCGCGTCCAATTCCGCGCGCTCGATCACCGTCGAGACCACGAGCGAGGCGGACGAAGCATACGTGATCCGGATCGGCAATACCGGCGCGGCGCAGAATGCCACCCAGTTCCTGACCGCCTGCGCGAAAACCGATCGCAGTGAGCACGCCGGCCTGCAGCCGGCGGCACAATAATCGCGAACCTCAGCCTCCAGATCTATTCGGCGGAGACTGGTTCCTTCGCCGCCTTGCGTTTCTGCTCGATCTGCTCGATCGCCGAAACGACCGCATCGAAGGTCAGAAGGGTGGAGGCGTGACGCGCCTTGTAGTCGCGCACCGGCTCCAGAACAGCGATATCGACCCACTTGCCCGCAGGCGGGGCACCATTCTCCTTGAGCATCTTGCGAACGGTCTCACGCAGCGACCGCAACTCCTCGGCCTGGGAGCCGACGACATTGCGCGCCATGATTGAGGACGAGGCTTGGCCCAGGGCGCAGGCTTTGACGTCATGGGAGAAGTCGGTGACGGTATTGCCGTCCATCTTCAGGTCCACGGTGACCGTGGAACCGCAGAGTTTTGAATGGGCGGTAGCGCTGCCATGCGCGTCCTGCATACGGCCGATCCGCGGGATCGAGCCGGCCAATTCGAGGATTTTGGAGTTATAGACGTCGTTCAGCATGAAAAAAGCCAACCATTTCCGTCGGCAACCAATATTGGAGTTGCTGCGCTGACCGATTATATAGGCGTTTGGGAATGCAGCGTCCAAGCCCGGGAGCGGGCGACGCGGCCGACCCGGTGACACCCCCGGTGCCCGATTCCATTCCCTTGAATTGAGAGCATCGGTCGAACGGAGAGACCTCGGATGGACGCTATTATCAAGCCCTGGCCCAAGGGTGGCCAGAATGCCAACGCACCTGAAATTGTTCGCCCGACCCGCGAACAGGCCGAAGAGGCTGTGCGGACATTGATCGCCTTTGCCGGCGACAATCCGGTACGCGAGGGTGTGCTCGACACCCCGGGCCGCGTGGTCGATGCCTATGAGGAAATGTTCCGCGGCTATCGCGAGGACCCGGCCGAAGTGCTCGACCGGACCTTTGCCGAAAGCGAGGCCTACGACGATTTCGTGCTGGTGCGCGACATGACCTTCAACTCGCATTGCGAGCATCACATGATGCCCTTCTACGGCCGGGCGCATGTCGCCTATCGGCCGGTGGATCGGGTCGTCGGCCTGTCGAAGCTGGCGCGCCTTGTCGACATCTTCGCGCATCGCCTGCAGACTCAGGAACACATGACGGCGCAGATCGTCACCGCGATGGACGAGATCCTGAAGCCGAAGGGCGTCGCCGTGATGATCGAGGCCGAGCATATGTGCATGTCGATCCGCGGCGTGACCAAGCCGGGTGCGCTGACGATCACCACCCAATTCCGCGGCACCTTCCGTGAGGACGCCAACGAGCAGGTGCGCTTCCTGACCTCGATCCGCGCCGGACAGCGCTGACCGATTGCCTTGCGGCAGGTTGCAGATTAGCGATGGCCGGGGCGACCCGGCCATTTTCTTTGAGGGACATTGGAGCAAGCGATGGCTGCCAGCACGGCGGAAATCGAAGAAGGTCTGACGCTGCGACCGAAGTTTGATGCCGATGGCCTTGTCACGGCCGTCGCGACCGATGCGGCGACCGGCGAATTGCTGATGGTCGCGCATATGAACCAGGAGGCGCTTGCGAAGACCATCGCCACGGGCGAGGCGCATTATTTCAGCCGCTCGCGCCAGAAGCTGTGGCGCAAGGGCGAAGAATCCGGCCACACCCAGCGCGTGGTCGAGATGCGTGTCGATTGCGACCAGGATGCGGTCTGGCTGCGCGTCGAGCAGAAAGGGCCGGGGGCCTGCCATACCGGCCGCAAGAGCTGCTTCTATCGCGCCGTCCCGCTCGGACAGACCGGCGA
>JAEYVN010000414.1 GCA_023431725.1 Pseudomonadota bacterium | reverse complement strand
TCAATGTCGGTGCGCCGAAAGGCTCGTCGCGTCTGCTGCAACGGATCGGCCGCGCCAATCACCGGCTTGATGAGCCCTCGCGCGGCATCCTTGTTCCGGCCAATCGCTTCGAAGTGCTGGAATGTCGGGCCGCAATCGATGCGGTCGCTGAACAGGCGCAGGACACGCCGCCCCTCCGCAAGGGCGCGCTCGATGTGCTGGCACAGCATGTGCTCGGCACCGCCTGTGGTGAGCCGTTCGATGCCGATGTGCTGTTCGACGAGGTGCAGAGCGCTGCCCCCTATCGCGAGCTGACGCGCGCCGATTTCGACGCGGTGATCGATTTCGTCGCCACCGGCGGCTACGCGCTGAAGGCCTATGAGCGTTTCGCCAAGATCCGGCAGGACAAGAGCGGCCGCTGGCGCGTGACGCATCCACGCTTTGCGCAAGCCTATCGGATGAATGTCGGTACGATCGTCGAAGCCTCGATGCTGAAGGTGCGGCTCGTACGATCGCGCGGCGGCAACAGCGGTCGCAGCGGTCCGATCGGACGCGGCGGGCGCCTTCTCGGTGAAGTCGAGGAATATTTCGTCGAGACGCTCAGCGTCGGCGACACCTTCGTCTTCGCCGGCGAAGTGCTCCGTTATGAGACAATGATGGAAGACGAGGTCTATGTCTCGCGCGCGCATGACGACGATCCGAAAGTGCCGTCCTATGAAGGCGGCAAGTTTCCGCTCTCGACCTATCTCGCCTCTCGCGTCCGCGACATTCTTGCCGATCCATCGCAATGGCCGCATTTGCCGCAACCGGTACGGGAATGGCTGGAAATCCAGACGTGGCGATCGGTGTTGCCCGGTCCGCGTGAATTGCTTGTCGAAACCTTTCCACGCGCAACAAAAAATTATCTTGTTTGCTATCCCTTCGAAGGCCGGCTTGCGCATCAGACGCTCGGCATGTTGCTGACGCGTCGGCTCGAGCGAGCGCGCATGCGTCCCCTCGGCTTTGTTGCCAACGAATATGCATTGGCGGTGTGGGGGCTTGGCGATCTCAGTCGTGCGATCAAACGCGATGAACTTTCGCTCACGGAATTGTTTGCTGAAGACATGCTTGGTGATGATCTAGAAGCATGGCTTGCTGAATCAGCGTTAATGAAACGGACCTTCCGAACAAATGCCATTATTGGCGGCTTGATCGAGCGGCGTTCGGTCGGAAAAGAAAAGACCCGACGGCAAGTGACGATTTCAACGGACCTTATTTACGACGTATTGCGTAAGCACCAACCGGATCATCTGCTGCTGCGCGCGGCACACGCCGATGCCGCAACAGGACTGCTCGATATCAAGCGACTTGGGGAAATGCTCTCCCGTATTCAGGGACGAATCGTTCATAAGCCGCTGGAACAGGTTTCGCCGCTTGCGGTGCCGGTCATGCTCGAGATCGGTCGCGAGACGGTTTACGGGGAAGCATCGGACGCGCTGCTCGCAGAAGCAGCGGACGAGCTTGTGAGGGAAGCAATGTCTACGAAGGGGGATTTGCGTGGTCGCGACGTCGCCAATTAACGGTTCTGATTATCGGACCGACGAGGTGCATCTGGCTGGCGCGCATCTCGTGGTGGATCCGGCCGGAGTCATCTACTGGCCCGCTGAACGCATTCTCGCGGTCGCCGATCTGCATTTCGAAAAGGCCTCCAGTTTCGCGCGCTTCGGCGCGCTGCTGCCGCCTTACGACACGGCCGCAACGCTGGCGCGTCTGTGCGAAGTGATCATGCGTTATCGGCCGCGGGCGGTGGTTGCGCTCGGCGACAGTTTCCATGATGGCGATGGACCGTCACGGCTGGGCGATGTTGACCGCGATGCGATCAACATGCTGCAGAACGGCCGCGAGTGGATCTGGATTGCCGGCAATCACGATCCCGATCCGGCGGTGGGTGTCGGCGGCGTGTTCACGCCCGAAATGAAAGTCGGTTCGTTGACCTTCCGTCATGAGCCGAAGGGGCAGACTGGCGAAATCGCCGGGCATCTTCACCCCATGGCGCGCATCAGCGCCAGCGGACGCTCCATCAGCCGCAAATGCTTCGCGATCGATCACGAGCGCATGGTCATGCCGGCCTTCGGTGCGTTCACCGGCGGGCTGAATATCCGGGCGGCGGCATTCATGACTGTGTTCGGTGCGCTGACCTTCCGTGCACACATGCTCGGTGCGACACGGCTCTATGCGGTCGAAGCCTCCCGCTGTCTGCCGGGCTGACATTTGCAGGGGCGGATTCTCTACGTCCGCCTCATTCCTGCGAAGGCGGGAATCCAGAAAGGCCAGGTCCCCGCTTTCGCGGGGACGAGCAGAAGATAGATTTGCGTCTGTTCAGCCGAAGCTAATCCCGCCTGAACACAATCGACGCAAACCATCCGGTCAGCAGCGCCATCAGTGTGGTGAACAGCCCATACAGGATGCCGTGATCGCGTGCCGCGGTGACGATGAATTGCTCGATACCGACCTTCACGACTTCCAGTGCCGATGTGGCATGCGCAATATTGGTGCCGTCGGCGAAGAGACGGACATCCACATCATAGGCGCCAACCGGAGATTCCGCCGGCAGGCGAATGGTGGCGCGGAACAGCGTCGGTGTGATGAAGGTCACGCCGGCCGGGTCGTCAATATACAGCTTGCGCTGTGTGCGCAGCCGGATCAGCGCGTCGCGGAACAATTCCTCGCCCGACTCGATGCCCGCTGCCACATGCACGCGCGGAACGACGTTCGTGCCGATATCCAGGCGACGCAGAACCTGAGCCGAGGCTATATCGTCCACCGGCTTATTGCTGAGGACGGCGAGATAGAGCGGTGCGTCGAGGAAGGAGTTGGACTCGACATTGGTCCAGATGCCCGCCACGCGATCCTTGCGGCGAACGACCAGCGTCTCGCGCGGGCCCGTCACGGTGACGATGATGTCGTAGCCGCCTTTTCGCGGCACGGTTGCGCCGTCGCGTTCGATCGCTCCGAACAGGACGAGTTCCGTGCCAGTGAAGCTCGACGACACCAGCACCTGATGGCTGCTGAGGGAGGTGATGAGACGCTCGGCCGAGGCGGGTGATATCGTCAGCGCGAGAGATGCGAGGATGAGAACTGCGAGGCGTTTCATCAGCCGCCTCCTGCGAAGCGGAGCGAAAACAACTCGTTTGGCGGAATCAGGATATCGATGGCGAAGCGAATGCCGACGCCGAGCACCAGCAGGCCGAGCAGGAGCCGCAGCCGTTCGGCCTTCATGTTCTGGCCGGCACGGGCGCCGAATTGGGCGCCGATCACGCCGCCGACCATCAGGATGAGGGCCAGCAGCGCATCAACCAGATGATTGGTCGCTGCGTGCATCACCGTGGCCGAAGCCATCGTGACAAGCGTCAGGGCCGTCGATGTGCCGATGACCGTCGCCGTCGGTACGCGCAGGAAATAGATCAGCATCGGTACCAGAAGGAATCCGCCGCCGATGCCCATCAACGAGCCGATAAAGCCGATGATCAGACCGATCCCGATAACGGGAATAGCCGAGACATAGATTTTGGAGCGCTTGAAACGCACCTTGAACGGCAGCCCGTGCAGCCAGGTGTGACTGCCCGGCCGGCGCAGCACGACGGGATGTCCCTGATAGGTCCGCATGATGGCGCGTACGGCCTCGCTGATCATCAGCCCGCCGACGGCCACAAGCAAAACGACGTAGGACAGTGCGATCACCAGATCGAGCAGATCGGCCGATCTCAATAACGTGAACAGCCACACGCCGCCGGCCGTGCCGACGATACCGCCGACCAGCAGCATCATGGCAAGCGGAACGTCGATGGACTTGCGTCGCCAATAGCTGATCGCACTCGATGCCGATGATGCAGCGATGTGGCTCGACACCGTTGCGACAGCGACCGCCGGCAGGATGCCGATGAAGATCAGCAGCGGCGTCATGAGGAAGCCACCGCCGATGCCGAACATTCCGGAGATGAAGCCAACCGCAAGGCCCATCCCGAACAGCAGGAAGATATTGACCGGTAGATCGGCGATCGGAAGGTAGATCTGCACAGGCACACGCCGTCGTTGAAGGCTCACACAGGAGCCCCGATGGACGAAGCGGCAATAATCCGGCGCGCGGCCGCCGAATGACGCCGCGTTTCGGGGGCATCCGTACAGACTTGTGCAGATTAGTCGAATGAAATGTTGGGAAGTTCGCGCGTTTGATGCCTAGCGTTAAGAGGCTGTGACTCTTGCGCCACCGCTGGTCCGCGGTTTCTTCAATGCCGGTGCGGTTTCAGCGGCGGGGCGGTCCCAGCCCCCCTGAGGTGCCGGCGCCATGACGGCTTCGTCCGGCTGCGGTAGTGGCGTGAAGGTCTGCGCCGCGGTGCGCGCGGCGGCCAGGGACGCTGCATCGAGTTTTGCGCCAACGTCGTCACGCTTCTTGGCGGCATCGCGATCACCCTGCGCGGCGGCGAGCGAGAACCATTTGTACGATTCAGGCAGGTTCTGTTCGATGCCGATGCCGCGGGCATAGAGAATGCCGAGGTTGTATTGGCTGTCGGCCACGCCGTGTTCGGCGGCGCGACGGAACCATTGTGCCGCCGCCTTGTAATCGGGCTTGCCGTCAACGCCTTCCGCGTAGAGCACGGCCAGATTATGCATCGCCTTGGCATGGCCCTTGTCGGCCGCGAGCACGTAGTGGCGGCGAGCCAGTTCGGTGTTCTTTTTGACGCCGAGACCCTTCTCATAGAGGCCGCCGAGCCGGAAATGGGCCGGCGTGACGCCGGCGTCAGCCGCGCGGTTGAGCCAGCGCAGGCCTTCCTCGGTGCTCTGCGGAACGCCGACGCCGTCGATATAGCGAATGCCGATCTCATAGTCCGCGGCGGGATGACCTTTGGTTGCCGCGGTACGGAGCAACGCCGGCAGTTTGTCGGACATGGCCGGCAAGGGCTGGCGCGCTGCTTCCGTCGTCGCCGAGTTGCGCTTGGTGACGGATCCGGTCGCCTCCAGATCGAGAACGGGCGCGGCAGGCGTTGCCGGCTTCGGGCGCTCGGGAATGATGACGCCCGACGGCGCCGCGCTGAACACGTCCGGTGTTTTTGGCTGCAACACCGGCGAGCCGGCCGCAATTTGCGGCGCAGCCGGTTGCGATGTCGTTTCTTCGGCAA
>JAEYVN010000406.1 GCA_023431725.1 Pseudomonadota bacterium | reverse complement strand
GTGTGGCTGCTGGGGCTGCAGCTCTCCGACGTCATCGTCTCGTATTCGCCTGGCGCGCTCGATGCGATGATGATCCTGGCGCTGGCGCTGCATCTCGATCCGATCTTCGTCGGCGCCCATCACGTGGCGCGCTTCATCCTGATCTCGCTGTCGCTGCCGGTGTTGATGAAACTGTACGGGACACCAGCCAAGGCCCCACCGAAGTTGCCGGAAAGGCGGCCGGTGCAGGAAGACTGAGCGAGCCTGTCCGGAAAGGATTGGTTAACGCCAATAATCCGTTAATGGGCCATCAATCATTTTGACGCCTATAGTTCCCGGTCGAGAACGGCGCTTATTGCGATGCTCATCTGCCCTCCGACACTGAAGGAGGGCCCATGTTCGGTATCCATAGCCGCGGCGACAAGGCCAAGCTGGCCGCGCTCGACCGGTCGCAGGCGATCATCGAATTCGGGCTGGACGGGACCATCCTGGCCGCCAACGACAACGTCCTGAAGGTTTTCGGCTATACCCGCGAGGAGATCATCGGACGTCATCACTCGATCTTCGTCGAGGATGCGTACGGCCAGAGCGAGGCCTATCGCGACTTCTGGCGGGCGCTGCGGGACGGCGAACTCCAGTCCGCCGAATTCCGGCGCTACGGCAAGACAAGATCCATCTGGATCCAGGCGACTTACACGGCGGTCGTGAGCCGGCGCGGGCAACCATCCCGGATCGTCAAATTCGCAACCGACATCACCGCACAGAAGCGGCGGTCAGCAGAATACGAAAGCCAGATCTCGGCGTTGCAACGGGTCCAGGCCGTCATCGAATTCTCGCCGTCCGGCAAGATTCTCAAGGCCAACGACAATTTCCTCGACGTGGTCGGATATCGTCTCGATGAGATCGAGGGGCAGTCGCACGCGATGTTCGTCTTGCCGGAGCAGCGTGACAGCGCCGACTATCGCGATTTCTGGCAGTCGCTATCGGCGGGAAGCCATCAAGCCGGTGAATTCAGGCGTGTCGCCCAGGGCGGGCGGCAAGTCTGGATCATGGGCATCTATACGCCGGTCCTCGATATCGACGGCAAGGTTCGCAAGATCGTCAAATTCGCCACCGATGTCACGGCCAAGGTCGAGTTGCGCAAGCGACTGGAGGCCGGACAACGCGCGATCGATCAGGATCTCGACGCCATCACGAACGCCATGGCGCAGGCTGCGGGGCAAGCCTCGCGGGCGACCGACGAAGCCGGCAAGGTAGCGGCCAATGTGCAGGCGGTTGCGGCCAGTGCGGAAGAACTGGCCGTATCCGCGCGCGAAATCAGCTCGCAGGTCGGGCAGGCGGTGAAAATCTCGACACAGGCCGTAACACAGGCGCGGCAGACCAATGAGATCGTCAGCGGGCTGTCCGACGCCGCGGCGAAAATCGGCGAGGTCGTCGCGCTGATCCAGCGCATCGCGGCACAAACCAATCTGCTGTCGCTGAATGCGACAATCGAAGCGGCTCGCGCGGGCGAGGCAGGTCGCGGCTTTGCGGTGGTCGCTCAGGAAGTCAAAACGCTGGCCACCGAGACGGCCAAGGCTACCGACCAGATTGCCGCCCAGATCACCCAGAGTCAGGCGGCAGCAACGCGCGCCGTCGATGCCATCTCCGGCATCGCGAGTACGATTGCGGACATCAATGACATCTCAGCGGCCATCGCGAATGCGATCGAGCAGCAGTCCGGCGTCACCGTGGAAATTTCCGGGAATATGCAGGTGGCAGCGCGCGGCGTATCCGAAATCAGCAACAGCTTCGGCGAGATTGCGCAGGCGACAGCACAAGCGGACAACGCGACGCGCAAGGTGCGCGACGCGTCACGGGCATTGATCTGAAGAAAACTATTCCGCGGCGATCGCGCGGTTGAGCGGCATGCCGAGCTTTTCCCACACATCGACCAGCGCCGCCGCGAGAGCGTCGATCATCTGATCGTCGTGGTACGGCGAGGGCGTCACGCGCAGGCGTTCGGTGCCCTTCGGCACGGTCGGGTAATTGATCGGCTGGATATAGATGCCGTGATCGGTCAGCAGCATGTCGCTGGCCGCCTTGCACTTCTCGGGATCGCCGACGGCGATCGGCACGATATGCGTATCGCTCGGCATCACCGGCAGTCCGGATGCGGTCAGCACGGCCTTGGTGCGCGCCACGCGCTCCTGATGCCGATCGCGTTCCCATTGCGAGGTCTTGAGGTGCCGGATCGACGCGGCGGCTGCAGCGCAGACCGCCGGCGGCAATGCGGTGGTGAAGATGAAGCCCGGCGCATAGGAGCGCACCGCGTCGCAGACCGAATGGCTGGCCGCGATATAGCCGCCGAAGCAGCCGAACGCCTTGCCGAGCGTGCCTTCGATCACGTCGATCCGATGCATCACGCCGTCGCGCTCGGCAACGCCGGCGCCGCGCTTGCCATACATGCCGACGGCATGGACTTCGTCGATATAGGTCATCGCGCCGTATTTCTCGGCGAGATCACAGATCGCGCTGATCGGCGCGATATCGGCATCCATCGAATAGATGCTTTCGAACAGGACGAGCTTCGGACGATCGCCCGCTTCGATCAGCAATTGTTCGAGATGGGCGAGATCGTTGTGGCGGAAGATCTTCTTCTCACAGCCGGAATGGCGGATGCCCTCGATCATCGAATTGTGGTTATACGCATCCGACAGGATCAGCACGTTCGGAATGAGCTTTGCGAGCGTGGCGATGCCGGTCTGGTTCGACACATAGCCGGAGGTGAAGATCAGCGCGGCTTCCTTTCCGTGCAGGTCGGCGAGTTCATGCTCGAGCTCGACCAGCGGATGATTGGTGCCGGAGATGTTGCGGGTGCCGCCAGCGCCGGTGCCCATGCGGGTCGCGGCTTCGACCATGGCGCCGACCACCTTCGGATGCTGGCCCATGCCGAGATAATCGTTCGAGCACCAGACGATGATTTCGCGGGCGCCTTCCGGGGCATGCCAGATGGTGACCGGGAAACGCCCGGCAATCCGCTCCAGATCCGCGAACACACGATAGCGGCGCTCTTCGTGCAGCCGGTTCAAGGCGTTATCGAAAAAGGACTTGTAATTCATGGCACGGACAGTCCCGGACGACACATGCGGTTTCGTCGCCACCGCCCTCGGAAGCGTTCAAACCGATTTCAGGTTGGTTTTAGAAGCGTTCAACGGTGTTTGTCGAGGCATGGGTGCCCCCAAAACGACGCAAACCACGTCCCGTAGGCTGGTCAAAATGTCCAAGCGGCAGAAAAGTCGGTGATCCGCTTCCGATTTTGACCGGAACCAGCTTCCCGATGCGGCGTTCACAGGGCGACGAGGGGTAACGACGGGAGCTGAACGTGGGACGCGGACTTCTTCTCTGGCTGATTGGTATTCCCCTGCCGATTATTCTGGTGGTCTGGCTGTTGGGCGGCTTGAACTAGCCGATTGAAACAGGAGGCCGGCAAACGGGGCCGCCCGACCGAGCCGGGCGGGCGCTTCCAGCGGCGTGGGCGGGGATCGGCCCTAGACCTTGAAGCCGATGCGAAGGCCGCCCCAATGCCGTCCATGGACGGAAATTGGCGCCGAGACGTCTTTCATCAGCACGAACTGGCCGCCGCCCATGTCGCGGCGATAGGTCTGCAGCAAAAATGGCCGCGTGCTCCGTCCGGCGGCGCCGCCGGTGCGGTCGTTGAAGATTCGTCGATTGCGGCAATGCGCCGAATTCCAGACCGGATCATCGCTCTGCGGCTGCGAATAGACCCTGTTGTGGGTCGGCAGATAGCCGTTGCGGTCCACCGCGGCGCAGAACGTAACGCGCGGATCGACTGCCAGCACGGGTTCCTGAATGGCAGGCAGAAGGCGATCGGTGAGGGCGGTGAAGCGCGTCGTGTGCTGCTGCGGATCGGTCTGCGGGATCGCGCGGTAATTTTCATCGAACAGATCGGCGGCGCGAATCTCGCCGCGCGCGATGGCATCCTCGAATGCGGCGGCGACCTGTGCGGCAGTCTGCTGGCAGACCGCGATCAGCGCTGAGTCCTGTGTCTCGATGCCGCTTTCGGCAATGAACAGGATGAAGTCCTCGCTGATGCCCAGGATCGCGTCGGCACGGGTGCCGGCCTGCGCCAGGTGCGCGCCCGAGCGCTGCACCGTGCCCACCAGTCCCCTCAACTCGGTTCGGAGTGCGTCGTAGCAGCGGTTGTTGGTCTCCACCGACTGCGACATGGTCTCGATCGTGCCGGCAAGTCCGTTGACCACCTCGACCAGCATCTGCAGCGAGGAGCTGGCCTCGCGCGCGGCCTGCGACTCCGAGATGGCGTCCTGCGCGACGCTTGCGTTGCCTTCGGCCTCGTCGATCAGGCGCCCGAGGATCAGCGTCAGGTCCTTCAGATTGCGCTGATTGTCCACCGACAACGGCCTGATCTGTTCGGCGAGCCGCTTCACCGTGTCGGCGATGATCGCAAAGCCGCGTCCGGCGGCTCCGGCTCTGGCGGCCTCTACGCTCGCATTGAGCGCAATGAGTTGGGTCTCCTGCGCGATCGACTGGATCGCGGCGCTGGCTTCCTCGACGCGGCGGATGGTCGTGGCGACGTTGCTGACTGCTTCCTTCAGGGACATCGCTCCGGTGCCCAGCCGCTCGATCTTCTCCACCGTGCGGGCGAGCGTGGAGGAGACGCTGCCGGCGCTTTCCGTCAAGGTCGCGCGCGTGGCGTCGGCGGAGCCGCGTGCATCCTGCATCGCGCTCGACAGGTCGGCATTGGTGGTAGCCATGTCGCGGGCGGCCTGAACGGCGGCGCGCGCCTGTCCGGTCTGCTGCTCTCCGAGCACCGTCAGTTCGGTGATGATCCCGGCCATATCGGCGATCTCGACGCCCAGCCGACCGCTGCGCTCGCCGATGTCGGATAACGAGGTCGAACCGGCCTCAAGGGACGGCCGCGGCAGTGGCAATGCAGACGCGTTCATTCCCGTGCTCCGGCTGGCCCAGGGTCCGTGTCTCAATACCTTCACCTTTGTCCGGCTTGGTTAAGGAACTCCTAACAGGCTGCCGGCAGCGCCTCATTTTCGCGCAGTGCGCAAATTTGTCTCAGGGGACACCATCCGGTTGTGGCCATTGCGCAGCCGGAGAGCGCCCGCGGGATAGCGATTGCTGTCCGATGCCTCAGCGCTGGTCTTTCACCTCGACCGCCATCGCCTGTTCGAGCTTGCGGCTCAGTATCCAGGACAGGGCCAGGAAGAGGATCAGCGAAGCGATGCTGAGGGTTGAGCCGGTGTCGCCGAGCACCTTGTCCGACACCTGGCCGAACGCGTATCCGGCGGCGACCGTCGGCACGGCCCAGAGGCCTGCACCGATGAAGTTCAGGACCAGGAACGACCCCCACGATATGTTCGACATCCCGTAGGCGAATGCACCGAGGCCACGAATGCCATAGGGGTAGCGATGGACGAGCGGCAGCCAGAGGGCGTGCCGGTGCACCATCCGTTTGACCATCTCGGTGTGCCGGGCCACCCGCGGAAATTTCGCCAGCACCCTGTCGCCATAGCGGCGGGCCAGCCAGAAACGGAAGACATCGCCGGCGAAGCTGCCGGCCCAGCAGAAGACGATGATCCTGGTCAGGTCGAGCAGACCGAGCTGCGCCGCATAGCCCGCGAATATCGCCATCAGCAGCGCATGCGACGTGGCGTAGGCGAAAACGAACGCGTAGATCGTTTCGCCATGCTGCCGGATCAATTCGGTGAGCTGGGCCAGATCCATGTTGTTGCGACGTCCGTGGCGGGTTGAGCGTTCAAATTGCAGCGAAGGCCGCGAACCTATCCGGTTTCATGCGCGGATGCGTATGGCGAGATGTCGCGCCACTGTCAGGTGTTTTGACGGCGTGCGCAGCTTGCGCAGGGCTTCCCCTGACGTTGCGACATCGCCGAACTGCTGGAAGATGTTTTCCATCGCCGAACGATGCTCGTCATCCGACAGGGCGGCACAACAATCGGACAGCAGGACCACCTTGAAATCGAGCATCATCGCGTCGCGTGCGGTGGACTCGCAGCAGACATTGGTCTTGGTGCCGGCGATCAGCACGGTGTCGATGTCGAGACTGCGCAGCAGGCGTTCGAGCTGCGATGAGCCGGGGATCAGCGCGCTATAGCGATTCTTGATGACGGTGTGGTCGCTGTCGGACACGGTCAGCTCGTGCCACACGGTCTGCTTGCCGGGCGCCAATGCATCCATCGTGCGCAAGCGGACGTCATCGCCCACCACGTTGTTGAAGAACAGTGACCAGTCGCTGCGGCCGTCCTTGTGGGTATTGGCATGCACCACCCAGATCACCGGGCTGCCGATTTTCCGCAGTTCGGCCGAGAGTTCGTTGATGGCGGGAACTATATCGCGCGAGGAGGGAACTTCCGCCGGTGCCCCGGGCTGGCAGAAGGCCGTCTGCATATCGATGCCCACGCGCGCCGTGCGGGCCGGATCGAGCCGGTCGAACCAGTGCGCGCGGCCACGCCGGGCGATCACGCGCTGGATGATTTCGGGACGGATCGACACGGGATGCATACAGA
>JAEYVN010000365.1 GCA_023431725.1 Pseudomonadota bacterium | reverse complement strand
GCTCTGGGCCCATCTGGCCTCCGTTGACGGCCGGCCCGCAAACAAGACTATCGATATATATGCCAGCGGTGGCCATTACCGTGACGACAACGACATCGCCCTGCTTGGCGAGGACATTCGTCGCGCGATCGGCCGGGGCCATACGCGTTTCAAGATCAAGATCGGCGGCGTTCCGCTCGACGATGACATCCGCCGCATTGAGGCCGTGCTATCACAGCTCGCGCCGGGCATGACACTGGCTGTCGACGGGAACGGCACCTTCTCTCTCGCCGTTGCCACGCAATATGCTCAGAAGCTCGCTGCCTATCCGATTGCCTGGCTGGAAGAGCCGGTGCATCCGCTGGATTATGATCTGCATCGGGAGCTGGCGGCGGGTTGCACCATTCCGCTCGCCACGGGCGAGAACATTTTCTCCGGCGACGACACGCGCAATCTCCTGCGTCACGGCGGGCTGCGGTCCGATCGCGATATCCTGCAGGTCGATGTTTCACTGAGCTACGGTATCGTGGAATACCGGCGCATTCTCGGGATCATGGCGGCACACGGCTGGTCGCGCGATCGGTGCGCACCGCATGCCGGTCATCTGCTGGCTTTCAACGTTGTCGCCGGCCTCGGGCTCGGTCTCGGCGAAACGGCGATGGATGAGAGCGGACTGTTCGGCCGCCTGACAGCGCATCTGCCGGTCGCGAATGGGCGCGCCATCCTGCCCGACGCCCCCGGGACAGGCCTGGAAACATCGCCCGCTTTTCAGGAGATCTTCTCCGAATTGCTGCAATGACTAGTATTTATACAGTATTCGATGTCAGAAATTCAAAACCGATTAAAATTCGGCTTTGACGCCGACTGAAACGGTTATAAAAAGGCCCGTCGGCCAATGTCAGCGATCAGGACAGTGTCATGAGCACCGCGATCAACGAAGCACAGACAAACGACGTCCCGCTCGGCGCAGAGGATATCCGCGCCCTGATTCGACCCGATCACGTGCATCGGCGCGCCTATGCCGACCCGCAGGTCTTCGCGATGGAGCAGGAGCGCATTTTCGGCAAGCTCTGGATCTACGTCGCGCATGAAAGCCAGCTCAAGCAGCCGGGCGATTTCATCCGCACGCGGCTGTCGAAATACGAAGTGCTGGTCACGCGACACAATGACGGACAGATCTACGTCCTGCACAATCGCTGCCCGCATCGCGGCGCGCGTCTTTGCATGACCGAAGGCGGCACGAGCCGCACATTCAGCTGCCCCTATCATGCGTGGGTATTCCGGCCCGACGGCTCGCTGTCGTCTGTCCCCCACCCGAAGAGCTACCCGGCCAGCTTCAGCATCAACGATCCGCAGAATCATATGCAGCGGGTCAAGAATGTTCAGAGCTATCGCGGCTTCGTCTTCGCCAATCTCTCGGATAATCCGCCGCCGCTGGTGGAGCACCTCGGCCCGATGACCGATGTGATCGACAATCTCGTCGATCGCGCCCCGGACGGCGAAGTCGAGATCGCCGATTCCAGCTTCTCGCTGGAATACAGCGGCAACTGGAAGCTCCACCTGGAAAACGCCGCCGACATTTTCCATCCGACCTTCGTGCATTCGTCCTCAGTTCTGCCGGCCCGCAAGGCGCCCGAGAACGCGTCGATCCTCGATCAGGACCAGACCCGCGCCATGCTGCTGGCCAACGGCTTCGGCTTCAAGGAATGGGAAGGCATTCAGCTCAGCGGCCTGGATAGCGGCCACACCTACATGACGAGCTTCTACGATCAGGGCGTTCTCGCCAATCAGAAGCAAAATCAGGATCCGGTGTCGACGCGATATCGTGCCATGCTGACCGAAAAGCTGGGCAAGGAGCGGGCCGACAGTGTCCTCGGCATGAACCGCTTCAACAACATCATCTATCCGAACCTGATCATCAACGCGCAATACCAGCAGATGCGCGTCACCATCCCGCTGTCAGTCGATCGGACGCTGGTGCGGGTCCACTGCTTCCGCCTGAAGGGCGCCCCGGACGAGATGTTCCATCGGGCGGTGCGCTTTCTCACCAACATCGGCTCGCCGGCCTCGATGATCTTCTCCGATGACGTCGAGATGCTGGAGCGCTGCCAGCGCGGGCTTGCCACCGAAACCGGCCCGTGGATCGATTTTTCGCGCGGGCTCGACAACGATCAGACCGATGCCGATGGCAGCATTTCCGGAGCCGCCAGCGAAATGCCGATGCGCGTGCAGTTCAAGGCGTGGCTGAAACACATGACGGCCGAGGCTGCCTGATGCTTCCCTACGAGACCCTTCGCAAAATCGAACTCTTCATTCTGAAGGAAGCGAGACTGCTGGACGAAGGCCAGTTCGAGGCCTGGCTCGATCTGTATGCGCCGGAAGGCATCTACTGGATGCCCAGCAAGCCGGGACAGACTGACCCGCTCAACGTCGCGTCGATCATCTATGAGGATCACGCAATCCTTGCGATCCGCGTTCAGCGGTTGCTGGAGGCGCGCGCGCTGGTGCTGACTCCGATGCCGCGCACGGTCCACATCGTCAGCAATATCGAGGTTCTCAACGGCGCGGCTGACTCGGCGGATTTCGAGGTGGGGTCTGCCTTCCTTTGCACCGAATTGCAGGGCGAGAAGCAACGCATTTACGCGGGTCGGCAAATCCACCATATTGCCCGGCAGGATGATTCATTTCGCATCCGCCGCAAGCACGTTGCCCTCAACAATTGCGACGGCGTCCATGCGCCAATGACCATCCCCATCTGATGGAATAGTCTTCTCTCGGGGGCGGCGGACGCGTGGTTCAAGTCAAGAAGGAAACGGTTCGTAACGCCATTCTTGATTCCGCTCGCGATCTCTTTTCAGAACGCGGCTATCACCGGACGACTCTTCAGGATATCGCCCAGCTGGCCGGCACGGGCGTCAGCAGCCTCTATTCGTATTTCCCCTCCAAGCTGCATCTGCTTTATGCGGTGATCGAGCCCTGGGAAAAGGAATGTTTCGAGCGGCTGGAAGCCCGCGTGCAGAGGATCAAGCAGCCACGCGACAGGCTGCGTGCGATCCTGCTCGGGATCTGGCGCGACATACCGATGGAAAATATCGGCCTCGCCAACAGCCATATGGACGCACTGGCGTCCGCCGATCCGGCGGAGAAAAAGCCCTCGCCGCTCCTGGCCTGGACCGAGCAGCGGCTGATGGCGATGCTCGATGGTGTTCTGCCGAACAATTCGGGACAGCGGAATGGCTACGATCTTCTGCCGCACCTGTTCATGATGGCCTATGACGGCTTCGTCATCAATCGTCGCTTGAACGACCTGCGTGACATCGAAAAGCTGGTCGATGCGATGTGCGATGTCCTGATTGGGCCGGAAAAACAGTCCTAAGCCTCGCCGAGCGCGATCTGCGACAATTCCGCAGACGTCGCTGCATCCCGCATTCTTCGCACGGTGCCTTCGGCTCGCAGCGTCCGTGAGACACTGGCGAGCGCACCAAGTGGATCACCTTGGGATTTCAGCGGCAGCAGCACCATGAAAACGAGATCGACCGGCTTGCCGTCCATCGACTCGAAATCGACGGCCCGTTTCAGCTTCATCAGCAAGCCATGAGGCTTCTGCACGAAATCGACTCGCGCATGAGGAATGGCCACACCGCTACCGGTCCCGGTGGAACCGAGAAGCTCGCGGTTTTGCAAGGCCACCAAAATGGTATCAGCAGGAACGCCCAGGGTTAAGGCCATCCGCTCCGCGAGTTGCCGCAAAACATCATCTTTATCGGTACAGGCTGCATCGACAACGACATCAGACGGCGAGAGAAAATCGGCAATATTCATTAGTCGCCTCAATCCGGAGCGATCCATCCGGTCCGTCGCCGCATCACTCTGATCGGATCGATGAAGCCGAAGGAAATGGCAACACCAAGGCCTGCGCCGGCGTGATGCCGACCATGATCCGTCAGACCGCCAGATAACACGGTTCGGTGCGCGAGGTTCCCTGCTCGTCCGTCAATGAGCGACGTCGCTTCGGCAAACCATGAGCGGTGACGGTATCGATATGCGTCATGGCCACGACCTGTGGCCGGCATCGATCGCTTGATTTGATGCAAAATGAAAAAAGCCCGGCACACCCTATGGCGGCCGGGCTCCAAGTCGCGGGAGGTGCTGTTGCACACTCCTGCTATGACGTCACGCGCCTTACCATTCTCCAACGTCCGGTCGGCTCATTCGAGGCAAGTTGGATTCAATTGGATCGCTTATGAAGGCGCCGGCTCTCGAAGAGCTTACAGGCATGGAGCGTGCGTGGTCTGCGTCACTGCAGCTTTACTTTTGCGGCTTTAATGACCTTGTTCCAGCGTTCGACCTCATCGCGCAAATATTTTGCCGTCTGTTCGGTCGAGCCACCGACCACCTCAGCCGACAGCTTCTTCAATCGCTCCTGCAATTGCGGATCACGCAAAGCTTCGTTGATATCGGCATTGATCTTCTCGGTGATCGCTTTGGGCGTCTTCGGCGGCGCAACGACTGCATACCAGGCAACGGATTCAAATCCAGGCAAGGTCTCGGCCACCGTCGGCATGTTGGGGAGCGACGTCATCCGCTTTGGCGATGCGACCGCGAGAAGACGCAGCTTGCCGCTCTCGACAAGCGGCAATGAAACACCAAGATTATCGCACATGAAGTCCACGTTCCCGGAGAGGAGATCCTGCAATGCCGGCGCCGTGCCACGGTACGGGATATGCTGAACCTGCACCTGGCCCATCATCTGCAACATCTCCGATGTCAGGTGCGATGTCGTGCCATTGCCCTGCGTGGCGGATGTCACCTTGCCGGGATTGGCTTTCAGATGGGCGAGAAACTCCGGAATATTTGTCGCGCTGACCTTGCTCGGATTGACGATAACGCCATTGGGCACCTGCGCCAGAATGGAGATCGGCTCGAATTTCATCGGATCGAACGGAAGGTTCGGATAGAGATTGAGGTTGATCACCAGCGGCGGCGGCGGCGCGGACAGCAGCGTGTAGCCGTCCGGTTCTGCACGATACGCCATGTCGGAACCGATATTGCCCGCAGCGCCGGTTGGATTTTCGATCACAACCGGCTGCCCCCATTTGCGAGACAACCATTCCGCCACCAGTCGCGGCACGGCATCAGCAGTTCCACCGGCCGGAAATGGCACAATGATCTTCACGGGACGATTTGGATAATCCTGCGCCCAACTGACCGGAACACCCAGCAGCATGGCGGCGGCGAGAACAAGGCCGGTCATACGAAGCACGCTTCGGCGCGCACGACATCTCACGTCATTTCGAAGCACTGAATTCCTCCCGGGAATGCGTCCAGTTATTGTCTTGTTTGGCGACGCTCGCGTCTTGCCGAAGCGGCATCACAGATAGTAGCTAACGATCAGAGTCGCTTGAAATCAATAAGCTTCTGAAGCATTTTTGATGTCGCAAGTGTCCGCTCTCCGAACATTCGGAGATGAGTGACACCCTCAAGAAAAGAAGGGCAGGAACGATGGCGAGTGCGCGACCAAGTAATGCGCGACCAAGTGTTGTGATTGTTGGAGGTGGCATAGGCGGCCTGTTCGCAGCCAATGCAATGCTCGCCCACGGTCTGCAGGTTTCGGTCTACGAACAGGCCCCACAGCTCGGCGAAGTCGGTGCTGGCGTATACATGACGCCGAACAGCGTCCGGCACTTGGAGCGTGTCGGGCTTGGTCCGTCCGTCGAGAAATGGGGTGCCCGCGTCGGCTCGGGCTCACAATATTTCCGTGACGATGGAACGAAAATCGCTCCTGTCCAGGTCACCGATTCCGCCGGCTGGAACGCGACATTCGGCATGCATCGCGCCGACCTCGTCAATTTGCTGGCGGAAAAATTGCCGGCGGGTATCGTTCACACTGGCCATCGCTGCACGGGTTTCGAGCAGACCAACGACAAGGCCCGCGTGTCATTTGCCAATGGAACGATGGCTGAAGCCGATATCGTCATCGGCGCCGATGGCATTCATTCCGAATTGCGGCCGTTTGTCTTCCCGCCGTCCAATCCCGTCTTTTCGCACACCGTCGCCTATCGCGGTCTCGTTGCGCGTGAACGCGTACCTGACTGGCCGACCAATGCCTGGTTCATGTGGCTCGGCAAGGGCCGACATTTTCACGTCTTCCCCGTGCGTGCGGGCCAGCTCATCAACTATGTCGGCTTTGTTCCGGCGGACGGACAGATGAAGGAATCCTGGTCGGCGCAAGGCGACCCGGATGCCCTGCGTCGCGAATTTGCAGGATGGGATCCTCGCATCGAAGGGCTGCTCAAGGAGGTGGAAACCACCTTCAAATGGGCGCTCTATGACCGCGAACCGTTGCCGATATGGACCAAAGGGCGCCTCACCCTGCTGGGCGACGCTGCACATCCGATGTTGCCGCATCTCGGCCAGGGTGCCAATCAATCGATCGAGGATGGCATGGCGCTGGCCACGATCCTTGCCAATACCGATGCAAAGACAGCGCCTGCCGCGTTGCTCGCCTATGAAAACCTGCGGCGCGAGCGCGTCGCCGGTGTCCAGCGCGGTGCGCGCGAGAATGGTCTGCGTTATGACACCTTCAACGGTGACGAGGCCAAGCGCGATGCCGAGATCACAGCGCACGCGTCATTCCGCAAGCGGCTTTACGATCATGATGTCGTGCCGGAGGCGAAGGCTGCCGCACTGGCGCTGGCCTCCTGATCGCTTGTCTTCGGATGGTTCGCT
>JAEYVN010000340.1 GCA_023431725.1 Pseudomonadota bacterium | reverse complement strand
GCGCTTGCGTTACGAATTGGTAAAAGCGGCCCCCCTTCTTTTCGTTGTCGATTTTAGTAATTGTCAACTCGTTAACCATGTCGCTTAACGGAGCTTTGATGGAAGCCATGCGATCAACCATCGCGATCCTCGAACCGGATCGTTCTAACGTATGTGAACCAGAAAGGTTGCGTTGCAATGGCTTCGAATATCACTCTCTCCGCTGGCGTTCGTCAGAACCTCCTCTCGCTGCAGTCCACCGCCAATATGATGAGCCTGACGCAGAACCGTCTGGCCACCGGCAAGAAGGTCAACTCGGCGCTCGACAATCCCTCCGCCTTCTTCACCTCTCAGTCTCTCAGCAACCGGTCCAGCGATCTTAGCGGGCTGCTGGATTCGATCAATCAGGCTCAGCAGACCCTGAAGGCAGCCGACACCGGCATCACCTCGCTCACCAAGCTGGTGGAATCGGCCAAGTCGCTCGCCAAGCAGGCTCAGCAGTCTTCGGCTCCGGCGGCCACCTACTCGCATGCGATTACCGGTTCGGCGATCGATGCCGACGTGGCTGCGACCGCGACCAGCACGAACGCTTTTGCTGCGACCGTCACGGCTGCAACGGCTTCGGTACAGTCCTCGCTCGTAATCGATGCTACTGACATTGCAACCGATACGGCCGACGGCGACACGATTTCGATTACCTACAACGGCACCACGACCGTTTTCGAATCTGATGAAGCCGGCAACGGCGTGGCGGGCTCAAACGTTGCCTTCACTAACGCAGCAAGCCTGGTATCAGCTCTCGAAACGGCATTCGGCGCAGACAATGTGTCGAATGCATCCGGTACGGTCACGATCGCCGGCTCGTTCACGAACAGCTTCACGACGGCTTCGTCGGGCACCGGTAGCGCGTTGCTCGGTACGAACACCGCTGCAGTCGATGGCGATGTCCTGACGATCGCGAGCGGCGCCAATTCCGCATCCTTCCGCAAGGTTGGTGCGGGCGACGAAGATGCTGCTGCTGGCACGTTCAGCGACCTTGCCACCCTGCAGGCTGCTCTTGCTGCCAGCACGGTGACGGGCGTGACGCTGTCCGTCGATTCCGGCAACCTCCAGGTCGACGGTGGCTCGTTCACCATCGGTGGAGACCTCGGCGCTGATTTGGGTTTCGCTACGACGGCATACAACACGACCAACGCCACGCTCGGCGCCATCACGGCCAACTCGACCCTGACCATCACGGTCGGTAGCGGTGAGACCGAGACGTTCACGTTCTCGGCCACGACGACCCGTGCAGATCTCGGCACCTGGCTGTCGGGCCTCGATCTTGGCTCCGGCGTTTCGGCGTCTGTCAATACCGACGGCGAAATCGAAATTGCACAGACCGGCGCGGCGACGGCGACAGAAATCGTCATCGGCGGTTCGGCTGCGGCAGCTCTCGGTCTCAACACCGGCACTGGCGCAACGACTGGCACCTACGTGCCGACCGGTGCGGTTGCGACGTCGGCCTACAGCGCGACCCGTACGACCTATGAAAACCAGTTCAACGACCTGCTCAAGCAGATCGATACGCTGGCTTCCGACTCGTCGTACAATGGTGTCAACCTGTTGAACGGCGACGACCTGAAGGTGATCTTCAACGAAGACGGAAGCTCCTCGCTGACGATCAAGGGCGTGAAGTTCGACTCGGAATCTCTCGGCCTTGACACGCTTGCCGCTGGTGACTTCCAGTCCAACTCGTCGATCGACACGGTCCTGGCGAACGTCGATGCCGCCTTGAACAGCCTGCGCTCGCAAGCTGCTCAGTTCGGCTCGAACCTGACCACGGTGCAGACCCGTCAGGACTTCACCAAGAACATGATCAACACGCTGCAGGTTGGTTCGGACGCCCTCGTGCTCGCCGACACCAACGAAGAAGGTGCGAACCTTCTCGCCCTGCAGACCCGTCAGCAACTCTCCACAACCGCTCTGTCGCTCTCGGCTCAGGCCGACCAGGCAGTGCTGCGTCTGTTCTAAGCCAGAAAGGCTTTTTCGGGACGACGAGACGGCGGGGGATTTTTCCCCCGCCGTTTTGCTTTTGGGGCCTGTTTTGCCAAGACGTCGCCCGTCAAGTCGGCTGGCGCAAAAGCGTTGTGATGCGCGTGGCTGCCGCAAGGCCGGTGAGATAGGCACCATGCGCCGTCGAGAATTGATCCACCGAACAGGCTTCGCCTGCGAAATGGATGCGGTCATCGACTGGCGCAGCCAGAATGGTCCGTCGATCTGCATATCCGGGGATGGCGTAGGAATAGGCGCCTTGGCTGAACCGGTCGGTCCCCCATGCGTGAAGTCCAATGGGCCGAATGCGTGAGCCGAAGCTTTGGCCCAGCAAATTCGTTAGCTCCCGTTTCGCGAAATCGAAGAAGGCATCCGGGCCGCTATTCTCCAGTTCATGGGCAAGGCTGCCGCCGAAATAGCCTTCGATCTGCGGCCGGCCGAAGGGGCGCAGGTGATAGGCGCCGGTTGATGTCGTATCGATGCGGCCGAACAGCCGACCGTCGGCTTCGAATTCCTCCGCATGGGTCAGTGAAAGAAACAGCTTGCTGTTGTGCCCAAGCGGAAGCTGCGAGGCAGCCTCGACCTTGTCAGGAAGCGCTGGGTTGAATGCGATCGTCTCCTGCGCGAGCAACGAGGTCGGTATCGTGACAATGACGTGATCGCAGTCCACCGCTCCGAGTGACGTTTCAAGTCTAAGACGCTTATTGCGATGATCGATGCGCGTGACGGCACAATTCAGCGTCACATCAAACGCCGCGGCAAAGCCCGCAATGAGGGCACCGTAACCTTCAAGCACACGCCAGTTGACGTCGGTGTCCGAATAGCGATCCAGATCGATCGCCGATACCTGCTCGAGTTCTGCGCCGGTGATGTAGGTTCCGGCAGCGCCGATCAGTTTGTTCCAGGGATTTGACGGCTCCAGTGCAGCAGATGCCGGCGCATCCACCGGCCTGGCTGCAATGTCACCCAGACGATCATAGAAGGCATCGAATTCCCGGCGAAAATCGTTCTGTTGCTGGAGTGGAAAGCCGATGCGCGACGCCGCCCTCATCCACGGCGGTGGGGTTCTCTCCAGCGAAAAGCCTGAGTCTTCAGCGATGGCAGTCCAGGGGTTTCGATCGGCGGAATGCAGCCAGCCACAGCCGAGATCGATCGGAGATCCTGTGTCCGGCGCCTTGATCGTCCATGCCCGCCCGCCCAGGCGGTTGCG
>JAEYVN010000165.1 GCA_023431725.1 Pseudomonadota bacterium | reverse complement strand
TCCATCGTTCCTGTCCATTGCGTCCACACGACGCGCATCGGATCTTTGCGTCAGACTAGAGGTGCCTGCCCTCATCCACCGGCACGACAATCCCGGTCGAACTGGTGAGATTGACCACGCACGCCACCACCGCGCGTGCAACGTCGTCGGGCGCAGTGACATGCGCCAGCGGCATTTTCTCTGCGACCTTCAGCAATTGTTCGCGGCTGCGGCCGGGAACAAAATCCGTATCCACGCCAGCCGGTGAAACGGAGAATACGCGGATCTGCGGCGCAAGCACTTTCGCGAGTGCAATCGTAAGCGCATCGACCCCCGCCTTTGCCGCCAGATATGCGAGGCTGCTGCCGAGACCCGTGCGAGCGGCGATCGACGAAATGTTGACGATGGCCGCTCCATCGCCTCGCTCCAGCAAGGGACGGAAGGCACGCACCATTGCGAATGGTCCGCGCAGATTGACCGTCACTGTCCTGTCGAAGATATCGTCGGTTAGCCCGTCAAGATCCTTAGCCGGCACAGGGGTCGTCGCGCCCCCGCAATTGACCAGTGCATCGAGCCTTCCGTGTCGTTGATCCACGGCGGCCACCGCCTCGGAAATAGACCCCGGATCGTCAATCGCGACGCGGATGGCGAAATGACCAGCACCGTTCAGCCCGCCAACCACCTCTTCCGCACGGTCGCGACCGCTGTTGTAGCCGACGACGACAGAGGATCCCATGGCGGCAAAGCGTGCGACGGTTGCCTTGCCGATACCGCTGCTGCCGCCTGTCACGAGCACCACTTTCGGGATCGGCAGCGCGGGAAGTTCGATGCCGCTCATCTATCGTCCATCCGATTCTCGCCTTTTTGATACGGTGACTTTGCTACATCGCGATCTTTGCAGCCTCTATCACCGGCTTCCACTTCTTGAGTTCGCTGGCGATGAAAGCGTTCAGATCGTCCTCGGAGCCTCCAACACCCTGCAGCGCATTTTGCTCGAGGAATGCTTTCCCCTTGTCGCTCTGCAGGAAGGCGTTCACCGCATCGTTCAATTTCTTGACGATGTCCTTCGGTGTCCCGGTCGGAGCCACCATGGCGTACCAGGCCGACGCCTCAAATCCCTTAAATCCGGCCTCCTGAACGGTCTGTACGTCGGGCAGTTGTGCCGCGCGCTGGCTGGTTGTCACCGCAAGTGCACGTATCTTGCGGTCGTTTACCAGCGGCACATACGTCGGCATGAAATCCATCGCGATATCGATTTGCCCGCCGATCAGATCCGTCGTCAAAGGCGCGGAGCCGCGGAACGGTACGTTCGTCATCTTCACGCCGGCAAACTGCTGGATCAGTTCCGAGGTGATGTGTCCGAGCGTGCCCTGGCCGGGATGCCCCACATTGATCTTGCCCGAATTCTGCTTGGCATAGGCCACCAGTTCCTCGAACGTCTTTGCCGGGAAATCCAGCCGCGCCGTGACGATGAGCGGCGACTTGGCAACAAGCACCACCGGGATGAAATCTTTCTCCGAGTCGTAAGTCAGAGTCTTGTACATCAGCTTGTTGATCGCGATCGGGGCCGGCGTTCCGAACAGCAGCGTATGGCCGTCGGCATTGGCCTTGGCGACCGCCGTAGCGCCGATCGTCCCGCCCGCTCCGACGCGATTTTCGACAACAAACTGCTTACCGAATTTTTCGCTCAATGAGCTGGCCACGGCTCGTGCGAGCAGATCAACCGCCGCACCGGCCGGAAATGGCACGACCATGGTAACCGGCCGCTCCGGCCAGGTTTGCGCAGAAGCGCCTTGGCCCGAAGCTAAAGCGAGTGCGAGGCCGAAGAGGCCGACAGACAAAAGACGCATGTTTCCTCCAGAATTTTCGCAGAGTTTGCTCTCTGCGTTGTGTTGTTTGCGCTCAGTAGATCGGTAGCTTTTCTTCACATCGGCAACGACAGCATTTCACGTGCCTGCCGCGCAGTCGCGATTTGTCCTCCGAGTTTCTCGATAATGCTGCGGGCCTTGCCGACCATCTCAGCATTGGAAGTCGCAAGGACGCCTCTCTCCAGGTACACCGCATCCTCAAGTCCGACGCGAACATGGCCGCCGGCTAGATAGGATTGAGCCACCATGGGAAAGGCCATGCGCCCCGTACCGAACGCCGTCCAAGTGGCGCCCGGCGGCAACAACCCACGAGCATAGAGCACCGTCTCCGGTGACGGCTGAAAGCCGTATTTCACGCCCATGACGATCGAACACAGAAGCGGTCCCTTAAGCGTGCCGTCATCGATGAGATCACGACACAGGGCGATGTCGCCGGAATCGAAGAGTTCAATCTCTGGCTTAACGCGGGCTTCGCGGATCACCGCGGCCATTCGGCGAATATTGCCCGGCGTGTTGATGACCACCTCCTTGCCGGAGTTCATCGTATTCAAATCGAGTGTACAGATGTCCGGCTTGAGCAGCGCAATATGAACGACCCGCTTTTCAGGCGGCATGAGCGTGGTGCCGGGACCGGCAATCTTCGGATCGTCAGGATCCGGTGAAAAGCGGCCACCCGGCCCAGTCGTGACGTTGACGATGACCTCGCTATTCCTTTCGCGAATACGCTCGATAACGTCGCGATAGTATTCGATCGCCATGGAAGGACGTCCGGTCTCGGGATCGCGCACATGAATATGCACGGCGGCGGCGCCTTCCTCGGCCGCACCAAGGCAGGCTTCGGCAATCTCATGAGGTGTGATCGGCAGATGCGGAGTCATGTCCGGCATGGTCTGGTTGCCAGTCACGGCGCACGTGATAAC
>JAEYVN010000130.1 GCA_023431725.1 Pseudomonadota bacterium | reverse complement strand
GGCGTGTGCGCCTGCATGAGGGCATTATCGATGCTGCGCCTGACGGGCCATTCGATGCGGCGACGTGTCTGCTCACACTGCATTTCCTCGACAAGGCGGAGAGGCTGCGCACGGTACGGGACATCCGGCGTCGCCTCAAGCCCGGCGCCCCGTTTGTGGCCGCGCATAGCAGCTTTCCTCAGGGCAAGGACGAACGGGCGCTATGGCTATCGCGCTATGCGGCGTTTGCCGTGTCCTCGGGCGTCGATCCCGACAGCGCGAAAGCCATGCTGACAAAAGTTGAAGCGCATTTGAGTTTGCTGGCGCCCGAGCAGGACGAGGACATTCTGCGCGAGGCCGGTTTTTCCGATGTCAGCCTGTTCTATGCGGCGTTCACGTGGCGCGGCTGGGTGGCGTATGCGTGAGGGAGAGGCTTGCCGCGTATTGACCGCAGGCTTGCTCAATCGTCTTCGTCGAAGCGGCCGCCGATCAGGCTCTCGATCGCATCGATCACTTCAGCCGCTTCCTTGCCGCTCGCTTCGACCGTGATCGTCGAGCCAGGGCCGGCGGCCAGCATCATCAGACCCATGATCGATGTGCCGCCGACGGTTTCGCTGCCGCGCGTGACCTTCACGTCGGCATCGAAGCGTTCGACCGTTTGAACGAACTTCGCCGAGGCGCGCGCGTGCAGCCCCTTCTTGTTGCAGATGCAAAGCTCGCGGATGATCGCCCCGTCGGTCTTCATTTTCCAGCAAGCACCCGGCTGGCGATGGTCACGTATTTGCGGCCGGCATCCTGCGCCGCCGAGACGGCCTCGGACAGCGGCATGTCGCTGCGCACCTTGGCGAGCTTCACCAGCATGGGCAAGTTGATACCCGCCACCACCTCGACCTTGGGCTGGCTCATGCAGGAGATCGCAAGGTTGGACGGGGTGCCGCCGAACATGTCGGTCAGGATGGCAACGCCATCACCGCCATCAACGCGTTTCACCGCTTCGATGATGTCTTTGCGACGTTGCTCGACGTCGTCGTCTGGGCCGATGGTTATGGCTTCGATCTGCTTCTGCGGACCGACCACATGCTCCAGCGCCGAGCGAAATTCCACGGCAAGTCGACCGTGAGTGACAAGAACTAGGCCGATCATCAAGGACTCCGGCGGGCGCAGTTGGCTACGCAGGCGCCGCACGAAAGGGCGCTCATCTTGACCATCCGAAAACCCATTGCAAGGCCCGCCCGGGCATTTACGGATGCATGTTGCATCGCAGGAAATAGGAAAGCCACACACTTTTTTCGAGTGGCCACAAATTACGCGTTGGTAAGTTAAGGCCGTCAGACCGGGGTTTACAGCGCCAATAGGCCCAAGATCAGGGGTAAAGGGTCGTGGTGGGGTGCGACCGGAAGCCGCGCAACCGCGACATCATGGATGCGGGTCTCAAGGGCAGTTTCCTGTGGAAGACGAATCGCGTCGGGTGCCGCGAGGTCGATGACCAGCGAAGCGACCGCTACCGGCTCGTACGGCAGCCGGACAATCCCGATCCCGCGAATTTCGATCAGCCCGGCGAGGGCTGCCGCTGGCCGCATCAGCAGGCGGCCATGCGCGCTTTCCAGGTGAATTCGGTCGTCGCCGACAAGGCGCGCAAAGCCCGGACCGGCATGACGCAGGAGCGACAGTGCAAGGTGCGATTTGCCGGAGCCTGACGGTCCGCGGATGAGAAGGCCGCGATGGCCGAAAAGGACCGCCGAGGCATGGATGGTAGGAGCCATGGAAGCCGCCACGGCGTCTCGTCCGATCAGGCCGCCGGCAGACGCACGACGAAGCGCGCGCCCAGGATCAGCGGATCGGCGCCCTCATGCGTCGGCACACCGCGCCGATTCTCGGCCCAGATCTTTCCACCATGCGCTTCGATGATCTGCTTGGAGATCGACAGGCCGAGACCGGAATTGTTGCCGAAGCCCTGGTGCGGCCGGTCGGTATAGAAGCGCTCGAAGATCTTCTCGAAGGCATCGGGACGGATGCCGGGGCCGTCGTCATCGACAATGATCTCGACGAAACGCTTCACCCGCCGCGCGGTCACGCGCACGCTGCCGCCGGGGCTCGAGAAGGACCGTGCATTGGCGATCAGGTTGTCGATCACCTGACCGATTCGGGAATCATGGCCCGACACGATGAACGCATTCGGACCGCCGCCTTCGAAGCTCAGTTTGACGCTGACTCCATCCTCCTGCTTCACCTGATTGGCGACCGAAACCACGGTGCTCAGCAAGGTATAGAGATTGACCGGCACCGACTCCTGACGCTGCAATTCGGCGTCGAGGCGGCTGGCGTCCGAAATATCCGAAATCAGCCGGTCGAGACGGCGGATGTCGTGCTGGATCACCGCCGTGAGGCGGTCCTGGCTTTCGCGGGTCTTGGCGAGCGGGAGCGTCTCGATCGCCGAGCGCAGCGACGTCAGTGGATTCTTCAGTTCGTGCGCAACGTCGGCCGCGAAGCTTTCGATGGCTTCGATGCGACTGTAGAGCACATCGGTCATCTCGCGCAGCGCGCCGGACAGATCGCCGATCTCGTCGCGGCGGTTGGTGAAATCGGGAATTTCGACACGCGAGCGGACACGGCGGCGCACGCGTGCCGCAGCATCTGCAAGGCGTCGCACGGGGCCGGCGATGGTGCGCGCCAGCAGCATCGACAGCACCGTCATGATGAAGGCTGCGACCAGGAACACCTTGAAGATCGCAAGACGTTCGGCGGCGACGCTCTGCTCGATGTCGGCACCCTGTGTCGATAACA
>JAEYVN010000122.1 GCA_023431725.1 Pseudomonadota bacterium | reverse complement strand
CGACCCGCGACAGCCGCTTGTTCGAGATAGCGAATGACGTTGGTGCCTTGGGCCAGAGGAACGTGCTGGATATCCGCCGCATGTGCGAGCGACAGCAGGATCGTGCGCCGCTCGTGCGGTGTGGCCGTGAAGAAGGCCTCGCGTTGCGCGATATAATCCGAACCATATTGCTTGGCGGAAGCAGGGACAGGGGCTGGTGCAGGTTCTTTCCTGACGGGCTCGAAGATACCGAGGTCGTCTTCAAGCCAGGGATCGGTGGGAGGTGCCGAGACCGGCTCCTGCTTCTGCGCGTCCTGCGCAATCACGCCAAGCCTTTGCAGCACGTCCTGCGGCGCGCCGGCATAGCTTTTAAGCTTGTCCGCGATGACGGCGCAGGTGGCCGCATCGACCACCTCGATCAGGCGCAACGCCAGTTCGGTAAAATGTCGTTCTTCCGCCGGTGTGTGTGTTGGCTTCTGGATATAGAGGTCCGTAAGGACACGCAGCAGGATCGGACGGGTATCGACTCCAGTCCGGTTCGTCAGTCCGGCAAGTCCGGTCAGGCCATCAAGATTTTCGAGACTCAGGAATTTCACGGCACCACCCAAACGCATATTGCCGACAATATGCATGAGGCCGTTAGCAGACCGTTAACCATGAGGGTTTCTTAATCCATTCGACAACCGGCCTGCTTCGGTCGGCGGGGGCTTGGACAATGGGCATTGTCATCGAACTTCCTGTGCGTGAGGCCGCGTCCGCGTCGCGTGGCGAGACTTTCTTTGGCCAACGGGCCGAGGTCGTCATTCTGCCGGTCATACGGATCGAGCGTTACGACGATCAGCCGGCAATCATGCCGCCAGTGAGGGCAGGCGATGCGAACCGCAGGCGGCGACCTCGCGTTTCACGCTCCTGATCTTCGCGCGCGGCGATCGAAACACTGTTTGGAAAGCGGATATGCCGCGAAAACTGAGACTGGCACGAGCGCGCATTCTTCTTTGCGTTCCGATCCTCGGATGCGTGAACACGGACTTCGGCCGTGTACGGCAATCTTTGCGCACCGACGACATGCACGCCTGGATGGGACCGGCTGTCACCGAGCGCTATGGTGAACCTGCGTCGCTGTTTCCGCTGACCGACGAAGAGCGCAGCCTGCGCGATCGCGCCTATCCCTTGATCGAGCCGCCATACGAGCGTCAACGCTGGTACAGCGTCCTCAATGAATACGGGATCACGCGCATTTTCCAGCGCGATTGGTGGTATTTCGACGTGAGCGCATACACGACCGCCCTGTTCGGCGATCCGGCGCGTTCGACACAAACTCTTTATTACCGTCTGATCGACGACATCCGGAACGATATCGTTCGGATCGGTCCGTTCGCTGCGAATGCACGCTATGTCAGCGACATGGACGTCAAGCGCGAGAAAAGCCTGCGCTATGTCGCCGGCCTCAGCCCGAGTGAAATTGGCAATACGTTGGCACGCGTTGCCGAGAACTCGCTGATCGCACGCTGGGTGAACGAGGCGCTCATGCAGCGCGTCAATTCCTATCAATTCGCGCTGGAGCGGCTCGTCATTGCCGCGCCATCGCCATTGGCCGCGGAAGCCGAACGTCAGTTGCAGCTGATGCGGATCGCGATTGCCGAAGCGGCACTGGTGCGGCGTGGTTCGCCGCCCATCGCGCTGATCACCAAATAAACATCACGGCGTGAACGGCTGGCAGCGGGCGCCGGACAGGGCGTTGACGGCTGCCGGCATGAAGCCGGGTTCGGGCGCAAGCGCTCGCAGGACGATCAGTCCCGTTTGCGTCGGCGATTCAACGATCAGACGATCGGCCGCTGAGATTTCCTCGTCATCGGGAAGCTGCGCGCGTTGTGCGCTTGTCATCAGGTCGAGCTCGATGGTCCTGCGGCCGGCCGCGCGATCGTTGATCGCGTAATAGGCGATGTCCTTGTTCGTATAGAACGTCACCGACGTATAGGCCGGGCTGACGGGTGTGGTCAGTTTGAGCGGGCTCTCGTTGAGATCGTAACGACAAACCGCAGCCGCAAAGGCCGGATCCATCAGCGGCACGATTGCCTTATCGGCGGTCGGAGCCGGCAGCGATACGACCTTGTTGATCGGCGTGACTGTGGAAATTTTCGCATATGCGTTCTGCGTGGCCGTATTCGGCAGGTAGAGGATCGTCACGAAATGGACGATGCCGCCCAGCAGCAATCCAGCCAACAGCCACAACACCCAACGGATCATGAGCGGGACCTCGCGGCCAGGCGCGTTACGGACATTTCGTCACCTTGATCGAGGGCATCGGCGTTTCGCGGCCCGTGCGCGATGCCGCGCTGATCGGCGAGTCGTAAAAACGCATCACCAGAATGTAGCGATCGACGCCGCCGGTCGGCAGCCAGTTGCCGGATCGCGCCCGCGGGGCGACCGAGATGTCGATCATGCCCTCTGAATTGCGGACGACCTCCTGGCTCGAGAAGCCATGCCGGTCGAGTGAGTTGCCGACCAGTTTGCCGTCGGGTTCGTAAAGCGTCAGCGTCCAGAAGCGGGCTTGCGGCGTGACGCCGGT
>JAEYVN010000118.1 GCA_023431725.1 Pseudomonadota bacterium | reverse complement strand
TCGGCCAATGTCTTTTCCATATCGATCCATTTGGTTGGAGCGGTGGGCGCGCACCGCGGCACGGACAGGTGTCGAGCCGTGTCGCTTCAACAAGCGGCGTGCCCGATGAGATCGATGATGGAATCATGCATCGGAGTTGATCGAACAATTGAATAACAGCGTAGGCTTGGGGACGCTCGGAACTCTAGGGACAATCAGGCATCCGCAAAAATCTCATCGACATCACGACGACCGTCAATCAAGCGCACGATCGCGACATTCTGATCTTCCAACACTCGATAAAACAACACCCACGGCGGGGAAACGATGGACCTTAGCCCCACGCGTATTTCATTTCGACTACGACCAATCCTCGGCTGATCGGCTAGTCGTTCAGATGTCCTGACGATACGACGGATAATCTGGTCAGCAGTCCGCGCTCCTGCCTTTTCGGAGTAGTAGCTCCAAATATCGAACAAATCGGCTCTTGCGTCGGCGGACCAAACAACTCTTGTCTCAGCCCTTGCCATGCTGCCGATGGATATCGCGGAGGAATTCGTCGAGATCTAGCTCGCGGCCTTCGCCGGCATCTAGCGATTTGATGCCTTTATCGATTTCAGATCGCAGCCATCGCAACTTCTCAACATAGGAAAGAAGTTGGCGCCCGATCTCTTCCTGCGCCGGTTCAGGCAAATTGGAGATTTCAGCAATCGCTTTATCGAGCGTTTTGACCATGAACTAAACCTACCACGAAACACACAGGCGTACAGCCGTCACACCTGCATCCACTCCACCAGTGCCTTCGTCACGACATCCGGCCGCTCCATCGTCGACAGATGTCCGCAATCGGGCACGACGACAAGCCGGCTGCCGGGGATCAGGCTCGTCATCTCTTCGGCGAGATGCGGCGGCGTCAGTTGATCGCCCTCACCGACAAGCACCAGCGTCGGGCATTTGATCTCCGGCAGACCAGGCCGTGAATCGGGTCGCGTCATGATCGCCCTTTGCTGACGCGCGAAGGCGGCGCCGCCGCTGACGACGGCCATCTCCGCGACCTCGGCCTTGAGCGCGAGATCATCCTTCCGGTCGGGGTGGACCAGCAGCGGCCACAGCGCTTCATTGATCGCATCGATCTGGCCGTTTTCAGCCAGGGCAATCTGGGCCTTGCGGCGCTCGCTCTGCTCCGGGGTGTCGCTGCGCGGGCCGGTGTCCAGCAGGGCCAGTCGGTCCACCCGCTCCGGCGCCAGCCGCATGATCGCGAGCGCGATGTAGCCGCCCATGGAAAGTCCGGCCAGGGCGAATTTGGCGGGGGCATCGGCCAAAATCTGCCGGGCAATCAGGTCCATGTGGTCGCCCCGGCGATGGTCGGCCACGGTTACCGGCCCGAATGTCGATAAGGCAGGCAGTTGCCCGGTATAGAGGCGCGCGGTGCATCCGAGGCCCGGAATTAGCACGATTGGCAGGCTTTGGCGGTCGCTCATGTCACCGTCCCATCATCCTGAAAAGGCCGAAAACGCTTGTATTTATTTAACTTAACCGACATTAGCAGCATTGACTTTCGGCCCCCCGCGCCACATGTTGCAGGCAACGGTCCGACCGACAGGATTCGACCGCCCTTCCCGCGCAAAATGTCGTCATCTCTTGATCCGGCGCGGATGAAAAATGCCGGGCGGCGCCGTTCAGAGGTTTCATGTCTTTTTCCCATCTCGGCTTGTCCGACAAAGTATTAGCAGCCGTTCAGGCCGCAGGTTATACCAACCCCACCCCCATTCAGTCAGAAGCTATCCCGCACGTGCTGGCACGTCGCGACGTCCTTGGCATTGCCCAGCCCGGCACTGGCAAGACCGCCGCTTTCACCCTGCCGATGATCACGATGCTGGAGACCGGCCGGGCGCGGGCCCGCATGCCGCGCACGCTGATCCTTGAGCCGACCCGCGAGCTGGCCGCTCAGGTGCAGGAGAATTTCGAAAAGTACGGCGTCGGCCAGAAGCTCAACGTCGCCCTTCTGATCGGCGGTGTCTCGTTCGACGACCAGGACGCCAAGCTGATGCGCGGCGTCGATGTGCTGATCGCAACGCCGGGCCGCCTGCTCGATCATTTCGAACGTGGCCGCCTGCTCCTCACCGGCGTCGAATTGCTGGTGATCGACGAAGCCGACCGCATGCTGGATATGGGCTTCATCCCGGACATCGAGCGTATCTGCAAGATGGTCCCGTTCACCCGCCAGACGCTGTTCTTCACCGCCACCATGCCGGCGGAAATCCAGCGGATCACCGAGCAGTTCCTGTCGAACCCGGTGAAGGTGGAAACCTCCCGTCCCGCCACCGCCGCGGCGACCATCACCCAGCAACTTGTCAAGTGCAGCCGGGAACCGCATGAGAAGCGCGAAACATTGCGCCACCTGCTGCGGACCGCTGACAACTTCAAGAACGCCATCATCTTCTGCAACCGCAAGCGGGAAGTGGCGCTGCTGCATCGTTCGCTGGTCAAGCACGGCTTCAACGCCGTCGCGCTGCATGGCGATCTCGATCAGGCGACCCGCACCGCCGCGCTCGACAA
>JAEYVN010000088.1 GCA_023431725.1 Pseudomonadota bacterium | reverse complement strand
CCCCAAGGTCGATTTGAGAGGTAGTGTACTTAGGTGTAGCGTCGTGGTCCTGCAGACTTTCATCGAGATCATTCAAATTGAGATGATCGGACGTTCGAAGCGAAATCGCCGCATCGCCCGTCGTTCAAGGGATCCTCTCGCGTTCGACTGATGGTTAGTGGTACAATCGCGCTTCAAAAAGGTCGTTGAACCAATTGATTGGGACGACGTCGGCGATTGTTCCCGCTAAACTCTGCCTGGCAGAAACTGGCGAGGACGATCTGTCCATGAAGGATCTTGCTGATTTTTCGACGGCGGAAACGCTGCGTGACGGACGCTCGGTCGAGATCCGCGCTATTCGCTCTGATGATCGCGCCGCCGTGCTTGCGGCCATCGCACGTGCTAGTCCCAGGTCCTTGTTCCGGCGCTTCTTTGCGCCGAAGCAGGAACTGACAAGTGCGGAGCTCGACTATTTTCTGAACGTCGATTTTATCAACCACGTCGCACTCGTCGCGGTCGCGAATGAGGATGGCGCTCCGGCCATCGTCGGAGGTGGACGATTTATCGTCATCAAACCCGGCAAGGCTGAAGTCGCCTTTGCGGTTATCGATTCCTATCAGGGGCTTGGCCTTGGCACGATCCTGATGCGCCACCTCGGCGCGCTGGCGCGGGCGGCCGGCTTGCGGACATTGGTCGCGGAGGTGATGAGCGAGAATATCCCGATGCTGACGGTGTTTGCGCATAGCGGGTATCCGATGGTCAAAGCCGCAGCGACCGATTTTGTCCATGTCACGCTGGACCTCGGCGGCGATCGCTAGCCAATCCGACTGCGAGCCTCAAGGAAACGTTGCGGCGCACGTCCCGTACTAGTGCCCGCTGAACACGAGGTCCCTCACCGGCAGTATCAAAGCCTGTATGCGCAGCAGCAAGGCATGAACCAGCGCCGTTGCATCAATCGCATGAAGCGTGAAGCGCCGAAACCAGCCCACGTCCTTCGACGCCAGGATATCATGATTGCTCGTATAGGCATTCGCAACGCAACTGCTCCCCGGCGTCACGCCGTCGAGGCCGCCGGGATAAAGCGGCTCCAGAACAACGAAAATCGTTCCTGGCGCGGCGGTCTGGCGCACTTCCAGGAGTTGCTCGCCGCCTCTGAATTGCCCCGCGGCGATGAAATCCTGTACGGCCGTGACCACCATAGGGATCACGACCCAAGGCTTCGAAACACAGGTGATCTCGGCAATCATTCCCGCTCTCATCACCTGGGCCTCGATCTGACCGAATCCGGCCTGAACGCTCTTTCGGCCGGCCCCTTCCGGGATCAGGACTCCTGCAGGGCGCGCGAACGGATTGACGATATCGCCGACCTGAAGCAGGAATTGCTCGACGCGCCCCGACACGCCCGCACGGATGACGGTTTTGTCCAAGGCGACTTGCGCTTCCGATAAAGCTGCTTCCGCACTGGCCTTCTGGGCCGGCAAAACGGTGGCAACTTTGGCTTCGATCGCACGCTTCTGCGACTCGGCGGCATCAACGCCTCCCTGCCGGGCCTTCACCGCGATTTGCAAACGCTCGATCTCACGTTTGGCGACGATGTCGGCGCCGCGCCGGTTCAGCTCTTGCTTGGTTTCAAGTTCATCCACCGCCTGCTGGTAGGCCCCCCTTGCCTGCTCAAGCTGGCCTGCAGCGGCCGCTATCTCGGCTTGCCCCTGTTCGACTTGCGCATCAATTTCGGCCACCCGCCGCCTGGCTGTTTCAACTTCCGATCTCTGCTTTGAATCATCCAGGCTGAATATTGGTGAGCCTTTTTCAACGAAATCGCTTCCTCTCACATATATCTGGGCGACCCGTCCGTTTGTCTCGGAAATGATCGGCACAGACCGGAAGAATGCGGTTACCGACTGTGTCGATGGGTGGAAGTAAAAGATCGTCGTGATCAGACCAATGGTCAGCAGCAGGCAGCTGATAATGCCCCAGCGCAATTCGAACCAGACCGAATACAGGGTGATTTCCTGGCCGATCCGCTTGCCCTGCACATAACGGCGATAGAGATAGTCGGGCAGAATTGTGAGCAGCGAGCAGAGCAGAAGTTCAAGCACGCTTCACCTCCCTCAACCCATGCTCATCCCTCCCCTCATGCTCGTGAGTGTCGGGCACACGCTCCAACTCGTCGGCAGCCTTGTTCCCTTCACCCGGAGCAATTCCGGCCATCTTCTCCGTCGAACCGGCGATGCGGCGAAGGGGCGTGCCGAAATCGGGCAGATCAACCAATGCCAGCAGCAGGCCGGCCACCCAGAACACATGCTGGTGGGTGAAGAGCGCGAGCAGGCCGAGCACCGCAACGATCTCGAACTGCAATTTCTGCGATTTGTGCGCCAGACGTTCGGGCAGCGTGTGCAACCGGAGGAAAATATTTCCGACTGCCAGCACGGCCAGGAGGATGAAAATTCCGGTCGCCACCATGAGAACGTCGGTCTCGCCCGGCGCGGTGATAAACCACGGCAGATGTGACGGCGCAGAAGGGTGGATATTCTCAACCATGGACGGGCCGCTCATCGGTTGCACGCCTACGCCAAATAGTGCCGTTGTCGCCCTCCCGGCTGTTTCGAACCGACCGATGGTCTGTGACCTTATATCCTTGAGGCCTTCAAGGCAGGCCATTAATGCACGATCGGAAATCGTGCGCACTTAGCCCAGGGTATAGGTGGGCCCAAGGGCCCGCCCGCCGATCGTCGGATCATCATCGACGACAAAAATAACCCGGATCTTTTGGAGCTTACAGGTACTAACTCATCCTAAGCATTACTCTGGCCGCTTGCGGACGCAATCGAAACGGAGGTGTCTCAGCGGCGCATTCTACGTTCCCGCCCATTCCGAAATCGCGCGTAGAATTGGTACGTTAAGGCGTCGGGGCAACTCCTGCAGTCAACATATCGTAAGCGGATGATCTCGTAAGCGACAAGGTCCGCCTAATGCGGATGAGCCATCAAATTTTGCTCTGCTGGAGATAATCCAGATCCGCAATTTTTTTACCAAGGCGAGCACACCTGGCCAGGCATCACGTCGGCAACATTCCGTCTCGCCAACGTCGCTCGAAACAAACGGTGCGTGATCGGACTTGAACGTCCTCACCGCGTTTCCGAGTGCCGCAGTGTCGTCAAGCACATTCGACTTCGTCATTCGACCAGCGAGATCATGCATTGATGCTCCCCCTTGTGCGGCAGAGTCGAGG
>JAEYVN010000085.1 GCA_023431725.1 Pseudomonadota bacterium | reverse complement strand
ATACCGCGCTGATCGTGTGGATCATCGGTCTCGCGGTGCCGGTGACCGCCTCCTACATCATCTGTGCGGTGATCGCAGCGCCGGCCATGATCAAGCTCGGCGTGCCGGATGTCGCGGCGCATATGTTCATCTTCTATTATGCGGTGCTGTCTGAGGTGTCGCCGCCGACCGCACTGTCACCGTTTGCTGCTGCGGCGATCACAGGCGGCGATCCCTACAAGACGACATTGCAGGCCTGGAAATATACATTGCCTGCCTTCCTTGTGCCGTTCGTCTTCGTTCTCGATCCGCAGGGCCTCGGATTGCTGCTGAAGGTTCCGGCCGGCGGAAGCTGGGTCGATGTCGTGCTGATCACGGTGAAGGCGGCGGTGGGACTCGGTGCTCTGGCCTGCGCAGCACAGGGCTGGGCCCTGCGGCGCACCACGATTGCCGAGCGCGCGCTGCTCGTGTTCGCCGGATTGTTTCTCGTGTTCCCCAGTCTGCTCGAAGTCATCGCCGAAGCGATCATTGGCCGCGACATCAGCTACACCGCGAGTATAGGGGCGGTTCTGTTTGCGATTGTCTTGTTGAAGCAACGTCTGCAACCGGCTGCGCCATCGATACAGGCATCCGGACAGTAATGAACAACAAACGGGAGGATATCGGAATGTCGAAGAGATTGATCCTGGCGGGTGCCGTGCTTGGCGCCGTGATGTGCGGCGGTGCAGCCCTCGCGCAGCAGAACAATATTGCCATCGCAACCGGCGGCACCGGCGGCGTCTATTATCCGATGGGCGGCGGCATGGCCAATGTGCTGTCGAAGCATTTGCCCGGCATGCAGGCGACCGCCCGCGTGACCGGCGGTTCGGTTGATAACCTCAAGCTGATCGGCTCCGGCCAAAGCGAGGTCGGGTTTTCGATGGTCGATGCCGCGCGCGATGCGCTGAAGGGCGAGGACAAGTTCAAGGGCAATCCGGTCGAGGTGCGCACATTGATGGTGCTTTATCCGAACCGCATGCATGTCGTCACGGTGGAGGGGAAGGGCATCGAGAAAATGTCCGATCTCAAGGGCAAGCGCGTATCGACCGGTTCGCCGGGCGGCGCGACCGAGGTGATGGCGTTCCGCGTTATCGAGGCCGCCGGTCTCGATCGCGACAAGGACATGAAGCGCGAGCGTCTCGGCGTCGCCGAATCCACCAATGCGCTCAAGGACGGCAAGATCGACGCGTATTTCTGGGTCGGCGGTCTGCCGACCGCGGCCGTGACCGACCTCGGGGCAACGCCCGGCGTCAAGCTCAAGCTGGTCGATCATTCGGACGTGGTCGAGAAGATGAATGCCAAATACGGCGGCATCTACAGCGAGGGCGTCATCCCGGCCAAAACCTATCCGGGCCAGGACAAGGACAACAAGATTTCCGTCGTGCAGAACATCCTGGTCGCGGATGCTAAGACGCCTGAAAAGACCATCTATGACATCGTGAAGACGCTTTATGAAAAGCGCGACGAAGTCGCGCTGGCGCATGGCGAGGCCAAGGCGATCACACTCGATACCCAGAACAACAAGAACACCACGATCCCGTGGCATCCGGGCGCAGAGAAATTCTTCAAGGAGCAGGGCGCGAAGATGTAACGCTGCGCAGCAGCGCTCGGTCAAAGAACCAGCGGCCCCGCGAAAGCGGGGCCGTTTTGTTTGATATTGATAGTTTGTTTACCATCATGACGGTGCCGCGCCGCGCGTAGTTAACCCGATCGCAACGATAATCCGACAAATTTACGGATATCGCGTGGCTTCAGTCGCGTGATGTTTTGTGTGTTGCGTATCGGTTGCGTCGGTCGCGTTGCGTGAGCCTGTGTATGAAAGCGTCGCGTCAGAGGTCGAAGAGCACTTCTCGGAGAGCCTTCGGCCTCGTTGTTTGTGCCTCGGTACTGATGCCGACATCGGTCGGCTATCAGGATCTGGCGGCCTTGATCGCGCGTCAGCCGGCGGTCACCGAACGCTGGCGCCAGCACATCCGGACCTCGACTTTTGGCACCATCCATGCGGCGACCTTCAGCTTTCCGCGGCCGATGGGCGCGTCGATCCCCGATCCCTATTTCACGCAGCTTGCGAGTCTCGATCCGCGCGCGCTTGAGGTGACCGGCTCCATTTCGCTGCAGGCGCCGATCGAGACCAGAACGCGGCGTCCGCACTACGAATTCCCGCAGGTCGATCGCAGCAAGAAGGGCGATCGTCTTGCCATCGGCAAGCGCCCGATTGAACCGGCGGCGGAGCCGTTGCAGCCGGTCGAGACGGGACCGAAGGAACAGGCGCGGCTGAGCGAACCTTCGCAACCGGGGACAACGGCTTCGCCGAACGCGACACTTCGGCCTGCAGCCGCACGCAAGGGCGACCGCGCGACACCGGCGATCACAAGCATCGCCGATACCGCACTCGATCGCGCCGCATCAGCCATTGCCGTGATCGAGCGGGCCACGCGAGCCGCCGCGTCTGCATTGCACGCCGCGCCGGATGAAGTCGCGGCCGACATCGTGCCGCCGACACAGGGCGATACGGCCGAACGAACGTCGACGGTCGATCCGGCGGTTGACCAGCGCAGCGATCTGGCTGAGCCCGTCCCCGCAACATCTCCGATGACAAAGCACGTCACTGAAAAAGTGGACGATGCAGCGTTGGCTCCCGCGCCGGTGACGAATGCCGCGATCGACACGGATGCGGAACGCGCGCCGGGTGTCGACGACGGCGACCGCGTGGTGGATTCTCTCGTCAGGTTCTCGCAGCCGGAAAAGCAGAGAACGCTGTTCTTCGGAACGCATGCGATCGGCTTCGGTCAGGGCGCGATCCAGCCCTGGGAGCCCGAGCAGGTGCCGACGGTTCTGGCCGCGCCGCATGTCGATCC
>JAEYVN010000081.1 GCA_023431725.1 Pseudomonadota bacterium | reverse complement strand
TCGATCGTCGGACGGGCATCGCTGGTCTCGACCACGCGGCCCTCGGTATCGTCGGTGTCTCGTTCCTCGCCCCAGCGCACGGTGAAGCGATAGGTCTTGGTCGAGTCCATGATGAACGGCACGGTTTTGGTCGCCTCGCCGAGTGCGATCGGCAGGCAGCCCGAGGCCAGCGGATCGAGCGTGCCGGCATGGCCGGCGCGCTTGGCCGAGAACAGGCGCCGGATCACGGCCACCGCATGGGTCGAGGTCATGCCGACAGGTTTGTCGAGCACGACCCAGCCATGCACATCGCGCTTGTCGCGTTTTTTCTGTGCGGGACGCGGTTGCTTGCGCGGCTCGCTGCCCGATTCCTGATTGTCGATCGTCATGATTCGTCCGTATCGCGCTCGATGTCGCGCTGTACTGCGGGTGTTCGCAGAAGCTTCTCGATCCGTTCCGCTTCGTCGAATCGTTCGTCGGCGCGGAAGCGGATGTCAGGAGCAAATTTCAGGTTAACGCGATGTGCGATCTCGCCGCGCAGAAACTTCCTGTTGTCGTTCAGCGCCGTGATCACTTCCTTCACATCGCGGCCGCCGAGCGGCATCACATAGATCGTCGCGAGCTTCAGGTCTGCGGTCATGCGCACTTCAGGAATCGTGATCATGTGCGTTTCGAGCACGGGATCATGAACCTCGCCGCGCGTCAGCATCTCCGCCATCGCGTGGCGGATCAGTTCACCGACGCGGAGCTGACGCTGCGATGCGGTGGCTGGCGTATCGCTCTTCTGTTTCTTGTTTCGCATGACAAACCATCAATTCGTCATGCCCGGCCTTGTGCCAGGCATCCACGTCCTTCTTTTCAGTAGCCAAGACGTGGATGGCCGGGACAAGCCCGGCCATGACCGTAAATTTATGGAGCCTAAAGTGACGAAGCCGTGAGACTTGGACTCACAGACTGCGCTGAACCTGCTCCACCCGGTAGCATTCGATCACGTCGCCGACGCGCATGTCCTGGTAGTTCTCGAACGCCATGCCGCATTCCTGGCCGGCCTTCACTTCCTTGGCGTCGTCCTTGAAGCGCTTGAGCTGAGAGAGCTTGCCTTCGTGGACCACGACGTTGTCGCGGATCAAGCGAACCTCGGCGCCACGTTCCACCGTGCCGTCAGTGACGATACAGCCTGCGACCTTGCCGACCTTCGACACGTTGAACACTTCCTGGATGCGCGCATTGCCGAGCATCGTCTCGCGCCGCTCCGGCGCAAGCATGCCGGACATCGCCGCCTTCACGTCATCCACGAGATTGTAGATGATGTTGTAATAGCGGATCTCGATGCCGGCCTGTTCGGCAGCCTCGCGTGCTTCCTTGTGGGCGCGCACGTTGAAGCCGATGATCGCGGCATTGATCGATTCAGCGAGCGTGACGTCGGATTCGGTGATGCCACCGACGCCCGACAGGACCACACGCGCACCGACTTCGTCGTTGCCGAGCTTGTCCAGCGCGCCGATGATCGCTTCCACCGAGCCCTGCACGTCGCCCTTGATGACCAGCGGGAATTCCTTCCGGCCGGCGACCTTGGCCTGCGCCATCATCTGTTCGAGAGAGCCGCGCATGCCGGTCTGGCGGGCTGATTGCTTGTCGCGCTTCAGGCGCTCGCGATACGAGGTCACCTCGCGGGCGCGGGCTTCGTTCTCGACAACGGCGAGACGATCGCCGGCGTCCGGCGTGCCGTTGAAGCCGAGGACTTCGACCGGCACTGACGGGCCGGCATTCTGTACGGTTTGTCCCGTATCGCTGACGAGGGCGCGGACACGGCCCCATTCGGCGCCGGCGACAACGATGTCGCCGATCTTCAGCGTGCCGCGCTGGATCAGCACGGTCGCAACCGGACCACGACCGCGATCGAGCTTGGCTTCGATCACCGTGCCTTCGGCAGGGCGATTTGGGTTCGCCTTGAGATCGAGAAGCTCGGCCTGCAGGCCGACAGTCTCGAGCAGCTTGTCGAGGTTCAATCTCTTGGTTGCCGAAACCTCGACATCAAGAACGTCGCCGCCCAGCGATTCAACTTGAACTTCGTGCTGGAGCAATTCGGTGCGCACGCGGTCCGCCTTCGCATCCGGCTTGTCGATCTTGTTGATCGCAACGATCATCGGCACATTCGCCGCCTTGGCGTGCTGGATCGCTTCGACCGTCTGCGGCATCACGCCGTCATCGGCGGCCACCACGAGAATGACGATATCGGTGACCTTGGCGCCGCGTGCACGCATTGCCGTAAAGGCGGCGTGGCCCGGCGTATCGATAAAGGTGATCTTGCCGTGCGACGGCGATTCCACCTGGTAAGCACCGATATGCTGGGTAATGCCGCCGGCTTCACCCGATACGACATTGGCCGAACGGATGGCGTCGAGCAGCGAGGTCTTGCCGTGGTCGACGTGGCCCATGATGGTCACGACCGGGGCGCGCGGAGCAAGATCCGCCGGATCGTCGGCAACGTCGAACAGGCCTTCTTCCACGTCGGATTCGGCCACGCGCTTCACGGTGTGCCCGAGTTCCTCGGCGATGAGCTGTGCGGTATCGGCATCGATCACGTCGTTGATCGTCGCCATGTGACCCTGCTTCATCAGCATGCGGATCACGTCGACGCCGCGCTCGGCCATACGGTTGGCGAGTTCCTGGATCGTGATGGTTTCCGGAATGACCACTTCGCGGATGATCTTTTCCTTCACGTCGTCGGCGTGGTGGCCCTTCAGGCGCTGCGTGCGGCGACGGAACGAAGCGACCGAACGTTCACGCACTTCGTCGGCGCTCATGGCCGTCACGAGCGTCAGACGACCGCGTTGCTTCGGCGGGCCGGCGCGGGTCGGCTTGGGAGCGACGACAGCCGGGCGAGGAGCGCCTGGCGCGCCGGGACGGCGTGTTCGGGGAGCTTCTTCTTCCTCGGCTACGATCGGACGGCCGCCAGCGCCCAAGCGTGGCGCGCCTGCAGCCGGCGCTGCGGTCTTGCCCGGGGTCGCCGGAGCAGCGGGTGTGGCTGCGGCAGCAGGCTTTGCATCTTCACCGAACCGCTTCTTGGCTTCCTGTTCGGCCTTGCGCTTGGCATCTTCCTCGCGACGATGACGATCGTCTTCCTCGCGCTTGCGCGCTTCAGCCGCTTCGCGCTCGGTCTTTTCGGCTTCTTCGCGGCTCTTGCGGCGGAGGGCTTCTTCTTCCGCGATCTTGCGCTCTTCGGCCTCGCGCACGCGCGCGTCAGCCAGCGCGTGGGCACGCGCATTGCGCTCTTCGTCGGTCAATGTGCGCAGCACGACGCCCGAGGAGCGTGACGGTGCGGGCTTGCTTGGCCTCGGCTCCGGCCGCTTCGGGGCGACCGGCTGTTCCGCGACCGGCTCCGGTTTCGCGTCGGCCGGCTTGCCGATGGTGCGGCGCTTCACCGTCTCAACGACCACTTGCTTGCTGCGGCCATGGCTGAAGCTCTGGCGCACCACGCCCGTCTCGGTGCGCGGCTTCAGCGTTAGCGTCTTGCCGCCGCCGATCTTCTTGTCGCCAGGTGTCTTCGTATCGCTCATTCCGATTCCGTTCCTTTGGGTTCCTTGTCCAAAGCGTCGTCCCGCCGCGGCCGGCCGAGTTCGCCGGTGCGAAAGCGCATCATGCGCAGACAACGCGTGAGGAAGCCCTGGCTTGCTGGTCCGGCAAGCAGGGCAGCATGTATCACATTTGACCGCCCCAATGCCAAATCCAATTGTGCGCCGGAAAAAGTCCGGAGCACCGGGATTGGGGGGGCCTCGTCTTCCGAGTTGCGGTTTAACAATGCGGCGGCTTTGCGGCCGCCATCCGGGGAGCCGTCCGAGGCGTGCAACAACGCCAGCAGGCCTCCCCGTGCGATAGCGGCTTCGACCTTGGTGAAGCCCGTGACCACCTCGCCCGCCTTGCCGGCGATAGCCAAGGCGTCCAGAGCGGCCATTTCCAGCAGGC
>JAEYVN010000076.1 GCA_023431725.1 Pseudomonadota bacterium | reverse complement strand
TGCGCGCTCGCTGAAGAGACCGTCGGCGCGCTCGCACCGATTGAAAGCTATGTCGACGATCCGGACAGCTTGCCCAAGGGCGACACTGCGCGCTGGTTCATCCTCAACTGCATCCGACAGAATGTGCAGGCCGGACGGCTGACGAATGTGAAGCCCCGCGCCGTCAATCGCTTCCTGCGCAGTCTGCCGCCCGAGAATGCGTTGACCATTCTCACCGACCTTGTCGAGCAATGGGGTGCGCTCGGCGCCGACAAGGCGATGCGTGATCTGCTCCGAACGGTGACCGCAGCATGAATGTCGCCGCCGTTGGTCATGCCGCTACCGATCGCGCGACGCTGAAGCGGATCGCAAACGGTTTGCGCATGGTGACAGTGCCGCTGCCGCATCTTGCCGGGCTCGCCGCCGCCGTGCGCGTCCATCTCGACTGGCGCGTGCCGACGATGGGCATTTTTGCGTCCGGCCGTTTGCTGGTGAACCCCGGATTTGCGGCACGGCTCAAGGATAATGAACTTGTCTTCGTGCTGGCGCATGAACTGCTGCATCTCGCGTTGCGAACGCACGATCGCGCGCGCGGCAGCGGCCGGCTCGAATTCAATTATGCGCACGACTACATCATCAACGATATTCTGCGCACGGAGCTTGGCTTTGCATCCATTCCGGCCGGCGGGCTCGACATGCCCGGCGCACGCGCGCGATCGGCCGAAGACATCGTCATCGAGATGCGCCGCAACGCCGATCTGATGCCTTCGCGGACGCAGGTGTTCGAGGGTCAACAGACGTCGGTCCGTCAGGTTCTGGGAGCCGGGTCCGGCAATAGCGCCGGTGACAACAGTGACGACGCCGGCGACGTTCTTGCCGACCAGAAGGAACGCGAGATGTTTCCGGCCGAGGCGGACGATCAGGCGGCGCAGAAAGCCGCGATCGATGAGGTTGTCACTCGCGGCAAAATTCTTGCTGATGCGCTGAAAGCTCTCAATCGCCGGGGCACCGGCGATGGCGCGACAAGTGCTACCGTGTCAGCGTTGCGTGGCGGCCTGCGCCCGGCCTGGCAAAGCGCGCTGCAGAAATGGATCGAGTCGTCATCGCCGGGTGAGCGCACCTTCACCCGACCGTCACGACGCGGTGCTGAACGCAGCGATGTCATCCTGCCGGGCCGCAAACGCGAATCCTTTCTGCTGAATGTTGTGCTCGATACCAGCGGCTCCATGACGGAGGAGATCCCGCTCGCCCTCGGGGCCATCGCCGATTTCTGCGATGCAGCCGGCGTCGATCAGGTGCGCATCGTTCAGTGCGACACGACGGTGACGTCCGATGAGATTGTCGCGCCCGAGGAACTGACGATGTTTTCGGTCAGCGGCTTTGGCGGCAGTGATCTCTCGCCGGCAATGCGTGCATTGGCGGAAGACCCGCAAGTCACGGCCATTGTGGTCGTGACCGATGGCGACATCGCGTTTCCGGCCGATCCGATGCCATACGGCGTGCTGTGGGTTCTGCCGGCGAACGGTTCTATGAGTTTCAATCCGCCTTACGGGCGTGTGATCGCGATGGACGGGAGCCACCGATGAAAGTCGTTCAGGAACTGGTCGCCTATTTCGACCGCAGCGGACAATTGTCCAAGCGCCAGGTTCGTCAACTCCTCGACAAGGGCTACCTTGCGTCTGACGCGCCACCGAATATGCTCGAATTGGCAGGCACAGTCGGGACGACCTATTATTTCCGCGTCCGTGGCGAAGCCGAAGGCCCTCTCTGGGGGACCGATATCTACACCGGCGATTCAGCGTTGTCGGTTGCGGCGGTTCATGCAGGACTGTTGAAGGTGGGAGAGACCGCTGTCCTCAAGATCACGATCGTAGCGCCTCAGCCGCAATATCACGGCTGCGTGCGGAACAACGTCACCAGCCACGACTTCGGCCGCTATGGCAGCGCCTATCAATTGTCGGCCGTCTGATCCGCAATCATTGCGCTGCGCGGTGTGCCATTTCGAGAGTTGGGCATGTCGGTTGCGCCACCCTCCGACGGCATCGTTTGCGTGATTTTGACTTCCGAAACAGCTATTATCATGTGCAGAATGCAGCCGACATCAAACCATCGTCGGCGTCCGGAGAATGCAAATGGCTGAATCAAGCACCCTCGCCGAACTCGATCAACGCATTGCCATCGTGCGCGCCAATCTCATGCAGTTGATTGAGCAGGCTGCGGCTCAATCCGGAGCGGCCGACGAGGCATTGGCGTCGGACAGAATTGCGCAGCAGACCGAAGTACTGGAGCGCCTCAAGAAGGAACGCGACGAGCTCGCAGCCAAGGGAGCCTGACCCGCGGTCAAGAAAATAACCGCCACGACGCGCGGGCATGACAACGCAATGGCGCGCCCGCGTTTTCAGTACCGATTAGCTGATGCTTGTGCCGCGTCGAATTTGATCGACGCCTGCACGAACACAGCAGCTTGCTCAAGTGACGCCTTCAGATGCTGCGGCGGTGTGTTGGTCGATGCGCAAACACCGGGTGCAGTGCAATCGATCGCCCGCATCGACTGGGCTGAGGTGTCTGTCCACATCGCCCAGTAACGGCCGCCGACGCCAATACTGAACGTGGGTGTGACCAGATAGGACACAAGCCCCTCAAGCTGTACGCCTCTGCCCTCCCCCTTTTGCGGATTGATGCTCGCGATCTGTCCGGTGCCGCCGAAGAAATGCGTATCGACGCCCCTGTAGCTGGCATACGGAAGATAAGCGACCTCGCCGCCAAGCTTGATTCTGTCGAACGGCATGAACTCGCCGTTCACACCGATACGCAGCGAGTTCCACCGGCTGTCGTGCGTAATCATGCTGCCCGGCGACGTGACCTGCACCGGCGGGACGCAGGGCCCGTTCTGGTTGGCGATCTGGAAGCAGCCATTCGTCAACAGATGTTGTTCGATGTAGTTGTAACCGACGAAGCCGCCGAGCTTGTAGGTTTGGCCGCGCCAAAAACTGTAACCCAGATCGGCGGTGGCATATTTTGTTCTGCCATTCAGTTTCGGCAAGCTCGTATTCGAATACGGAATGAACAGGCCGTTATCTGAGATTCCGAAATCCTCGTCCGTCATGCCGCCGTCGCGGATTTTGCCCCAGCCACCAAACCCTTTCACAAACCAGTTCGACGGCGCATCGACCCGGCCGAAGATCTCACCGGAATCGGCATTCATCGCCGCATAGGTCAATCGCGAAACGAGCGATGTCGGCGGAGTCGGATCTGCCTTGCCCCAGCCCAGATCATATTGAAAACGGCTGCGGCTTCTGACGTAGCGCGCACCGATTTCCGACTCCCAACCGGGCACCCAAATGGCTGCGGCAGCCGCCTTGTGGAACATCCTGTTGCTTGAATGGAGCGGCCATGCCGCTGCAGGATCAACGCCCCATTTGTAATTCAATCCCACCTTGAACAGGTGGAGGTCCTGCCGCAGACCGGACGTTCCGGCAGCGGTTTCCGCAATGACCGCACCTGCGGCATCGACAGAATAACTGCCGAGATTGTTGATATTGGTGCGCGCGAATGTCAGGTAGCCGTAGTCGGCGAAAAACGACCAGGCCGGCGTCATGGCATACTCGACGCCGGCGCCGATCATGCCTCCGAAGGCCGAGTAGTTCGAATTGCGGGACGTGATCACCGCCGTCGCGTCGCCAGGCGGAAAGGATGCATTGTTGGTGACAATGTTGACCTTGCTCTGCAACCAGGCCGGACCACCCTTCACATACAACAGCGCGCGTCCGTCGGAACCAAATGCGTAACCAAAACGGCTGCTCAATGTGCCGAGGATCTGAGGTCGCACACGGCAATTGGCGTTGATTGTGTCGCCGGACACGGCAAAGCATGTGTCGGTGCCGTCTGAATCCAAACCTGTGAGGCTGGCCTCCAGGCCGAAGACCCAGGGAGATTGCGCAAGCTGCCAATTATAGCCGATCTGTCCGCCGAAGAGCCAACCGGGCGTGCGGACACGATCGCCGTAAAGGGCGCTGCCGAATGGGTCCGAGAACCGCGCAATCCCTGACGCTGCAGCACCGGAATGAAGGCCGGCATACAAGCCGCTCCAATCCCAAGACGTTGCCATGGTCGGCATGTCGGCAGCGGACGCAGACGTCGCTATGGCCACGCTTGCAAGCCCAATGATCAGACCACGCGACATCGGCACGTCTCCATTGCGAGGAGGATTGCGGGCTCCGACGCATGGAACTGGGCTGAGTCCGTGTGATGCCACGTGACACCACAATAATACGTCTTACGAGATGGCTGATTCCTTTTCGGCACTCAACGATTTGCGGTGACGGAACCTTGCAGTGATGCCGCATCAGTCATGATGCGCTGACGATGCGTCGTCACGTCACGTCATGGCAAAACGCGGTTTCCGATTCATTTCCACAAACGTTGAATGCAGAAAGTCTCGACGATTGTTTGCCATGCCCGAGTTGCGGTGTTGTTGATCACATCAATATAGCGATCGCCAGATTGCCTAAGCGTCAGCATTGCCGAGAAGGCATGTGCAAAACCGAGTGGAAAGACTCGCCGTACCATTCAGCGACACGCGGCCCTACCGTTGTGGGTTCACCGCACACCGCCCGGGATCGTGAGGCTAGCTGTCACGCTCCATCGTCGCTGTCACATCGATGCGCGCTCGTCCCGAATCGCACGATCGAGACCGACCGCAGGTTCGGTTGCATGAAAATGGAAAGGGCCGGCTGAGTTGCATCGGACGCCTTGAGCACCGGCGATGCAGCAACGAACGCTTCTTCAGGATGCTGATGACCGTGTGTCAGAAGACCGCATGAGCATCCCCGGACGCTCGCGTGGCGGAATCACCGACCGATTCCGGTGCCCCATAGAATGGGGTCCGCGATCGAAACAAGTCTGACTATGGGGAGCCTGCGGCGGGTGTAAGAACACCCGATAAACATGCCAAGATGTTGA
>JAEYVN010000609.1 GCA_023431725.1 Pseudomonadota bacterium | reverse complement strand
ATGTGAAGACCGGCGAGATGCGCGAAGCGGGTAGCTGGGCGGTCGAGGGCATCGGTGAAGATTTCATTCCGCCCAATTGCGATCTCTCGCTGGTGAAAGAGGCCTATTCCATCTCCGATCGCGAAAGCTTTGCCGCCGCGCGCGAACTCATGCGCGCGGAGGGCATTCTCGGCGGCTCGTCATCCGGCACCTTGCTGGCGGCGGCGTTGCGCTATTGCCGCGAGCAGAGCGAGCCGAAGCGTGTGGTCACGCTGGTCTGCGATTCCGGCGCCAAATATCTCTCCAAGGTTTTCAACGAAGCCTATCTCGCGCAGGAAGGTTTCATCGGCGCGCGCACGGGGACGATACGCGATCTTGTCTCCAGCCCGCATGGCGGCGGTGCCGCGGTCGAAGTGCGGCCGAACGACAATCTGCGCGCCGTGTTCGCGCGCATGCGTGCCTCCGATGTGTCGCAATTGCCGGTGATCGACGGCGACCGGATTGTCGGGCTGGTCACCGAGAGCGATCTGCTCGGCGCTGTGCTGACATTGGGCGAAGACAAGGCATTCGATCGTCCGGTCAAGGACATGATGGTGACGACGCTGGAAACCATTTCGGCCGACGCGCCGATCCGCGATCTCGTGCCGCTGTTCAGGCAGGACTATGTGGCCATCGTGATGGATGGTGATCGTTATCTCGGGCTTGTGACGCGGATCGACCTGATCAATTATTTCCGGATGACGATGCGGTAGGCGATGGATTCCGTTGTCGCTTGACGATGGGTTCATGAGAGCAGAACAAACGGCGCGATCCGAAATCGATCATGGGATGTTGCCGTTCGTTTTCGTCAGGAATGGAGCATCCCATTCTATGGCGTGACCTGACGAATGTTTTGTGTTTACTGCCTGCTGAAGCGTTCCTCACACAGCGCCAAGCGCTGACAGCCCAATTGGTGGTTCGGAAATGACCAAGCCAAACCGTCCCGGCTTTGCCACCCGCTGCGTCCATGCCGGGCAGTCGCCCGATCCGACCACGGGCGCGGTGATGATGCCGATCTACGCGACGTCGACCTATGTGCAGCAGAGCCCCGGCGTGCACAAAGGCTACGAATATGCGCGGTCGCAGAACCCGACCCGGATGGCGTTCGAACGTTGCGTCGCCGATCTGGAGAATGGCACGGCTGGCTTTGCCTTCGCTTCGGGCCTTGCGGCGATCTCGACCATTCTGGAATGTCTCGATCATGGCGCGCATATCGTTGCGACCGACGACATCTATGGCGGGACGCGGCGGCTGTTCACGCGCGTGCGCAACCGTTCGGCCGGACTGGAAACGAGCTTTGTCGATCTGAGCGATCTCGATGCGATCGAGACCGCGATCCGCCCCGAAACGAAAATGATCTGGGTGGAGACGCCGACCAATCCGCTGCTCAAGCTGGCCGATCTCACGCGCATCGCCGAGATTGCGCGCAAGCACGGGATCATCGCGGTTGCCGACAACACCTTCGCCAGTCCGTACATCCAGCGGCCGATCGAGCACGGCTTCGATATCTCGGTGCATTCGACGACGAAATATCTCAATGGTCATTCCGACATGGTCGGCGGCCTTGCCGTCGTGGGAGACAACGCCGAACTGCGCGACAAACTTGGCTTCCTGCAGAATGCGATCGGCGGCATCCAGGGGCCGTTCGATTCATTTCTCGCATTGCGCGGCGTAAAGACCCTGTCGCTGCGCATGGAGCGGCAATCCGCATCGGCGTTGAAGATCGCGCAATGGCTGGAGACGCATCCGAAGGTGAAGCGCGTCATCTATCCGGGGCTCGCGAGCCATCCGCAGCATGCGCTGGCCAAGGCACAGATGCGCGCCTTCGGTGGCATGATCTCGGCAGAACTGAAAGCCGATCTCGATGGCGCGAAAGCGTTCCTCGAGCGCACCGAATTGTTCGCGCTGGCCGAAAGCCTCGGCGCGATCGAAAGTCTGATCGAGCATCCCGGCATCATGACGCATGGTTCGGTGCCGCCGGAGGTGAGGGCCGAGCTCGGCATCACGGATGGCTTCATCCGTCTGTCCGTCGGCATCGAGGATGCGGACGATCTGATCGCCGATCTCGATGGTGCGTTTGCGGCGATCAAATAGCCGCCAGATCAGCCCTGCATCTTGCGGCCACGCTGCAGGCCGAGCTGAATGATCCGGCGCAGCATTTCCGAATATTTGAGGCCGCCGTATTCTGCGGCTTCCGCAAACACTTCGTGGCGGGCGATTTCCGGATTGGGATTGGCTTCGAGGAAGTAGGGCGTACCATCGCTGGCAAGGCGGAAGTCGATACGCGCATAACCGTCAAGCTCGAGCGTGCGGCAGATGCGGCGCGTCAGACTGAAGATGCGCTTTTCGATCTCCGGCGGCAGATCGATCGCCGCGCCCTGCAGGATGCCGCGCTCTTCCTGATATTTGACGTCGAACTTCACCTTGGCGGTGGCGATCTTGTTGCCGATATCGCCGAACTCCAGCTCCCAGATCGGCAGCACGCGTTTGCGCTCGTTGCCGATCACACTGACATAGAGTTCGCGGCCGTCGATATATTGTTCGGCGATGGCCGCAGTGCCGATCTTTTCGTGAATGAAGGTGACGCGTTCCTGCAGCTTGTCGTCGTTGTCGACGATCGATTTCTGCGCGATGCCGAGCGAGGCGTCTTCACTCAGGCTTTTCACGATCAGCGGAAACGGCAGGCGATCCGGCCGCTTGATCTTCCGGTTCATCGGGAAGACCGCGAAAGCGGGTGTCGGAATGCGATGATAGTGAACGAGTTTCTTCGACAGATCCTTGCCGCGCGACAGGATCAGCCCGCGCGGATTGCAGCCGGTATAGGGAATGCGCAGCAATTCGAGATAGCTTGCGACGTTCTGGTCGTAAGCGGGCTCGCCGTGAAACTCTTCCAGCAGGTTGAAGACGATGTCCGGCTTGAAGCTTTCGATTTCCTGACGGATCGGACGCAATTCATATTGCACGCCCAGCACGCGGACTTCGTGCCGTGCCTTGCGCAATGTATTGACGACGTCATAGCCGGTCTTGAATGCGAGTATTTCCTGCTCGCTGTAACCTTTGATCGAGTCCGGCGGCGCCTGGTCTGGATGCAAAAGAACCAGAACGCGCGTTTTTTTCATAGTGCGTACCACTGGCGGCGTGACGGACTATAGAGCGAGTGAACCGTCTTAGCCGTTAACAAAACGGTGAAATCTGTTCGTAATTGCCGATCCGGACCGACAGCGCGCAGTTTCAGTTCTCGGCAACGGTCGATCATGTCGTCGAGAACGGTATCCAGAGTCAACTGATATTCACCGGTCCATCGCGCCACCATCTGACGGATGTCGGCGCGATTGCGCCGGATGAATTCGGCGGCGGTCGGTGACGAACTGCGATGCTTCGGATCGTCGGAGAAAATACGCTGCAAATCGCGATCATAGGTGCGCGGCGTGTCGACGGCGTACAGCGCCTGCTTTTTCTCGTAATGATCGGCGAGCGTCGTCGTGATCTGGCTCAGCGGATGCACGGCGGCGCTGCGCGGAAGTTGCGAACGCTGCCCGGCGATTTCGTTCATGACCTCGTCGACATATTCGAGCTTGCGCAGCGCGGGCCAGCCGGCATAGCGCTTGCGCCAATCCGACCGCGGCTTCAGCCATACGGCGAATGTTTCGGCAAAGTCCTCGTCGGGATGACTTTGCGCATACCAAAGCCGCAGATGTTGAACGTAATTCTTGCTGGCCGGATTGGGACGATAATAGCGCGGATAATGCGCCGATGAATTGCCGAACAATTCCTGCCAGCGACGACGACGCTGCAGCTTGAAGGCATTCTGGACCACATGGCCGGTTTCGTGCCGCAGGATGCGCATGCAGTCGAGGCGCGTGCCGCCTTCGACATCGATGATCATCTTGCGCTCAAGCCGCATCAGCCGCGGATGTGCAAGATAGAACGGGATCGCGATGCCGGGGGTGGTGTCCGGGCTGAACCATTCATCGGACAGCCAGGCATGCGGCCGGATGCGCAAATCCCGTTCCTGCAGTTCCTCGTAGAGATCCTGCAGGCAGTCTTCGAGCCACGTGCCTTCGACATGGACGTGCAAGTCCTTCAGCCGCAGTTTCAGCAGCTTGTCGTCCGGCAGCGAGGCCCATTTGAAACTGCGCTGCATTCTCTCTTCGGGTTCCTAGTTTTTCGGTTTCAGATCGAGGGTCTTGGCGATGCGGGCCGTCAGGTCCGATTGCTCCTTGATGGTGCCGGCAAGCTCATCCGGGCTGCCGGCCCGCACCACCTGTCCGGTGGCGAGCAGCCGGTCCGTTACCGTCTTGTCGGAGACAACCTCCTTCACGTCACGGGCAATACGTTCACGCAAGTCGCGTGCCATTGTCTTGGGGCCATAGAGCCCGGCCTTGGTTTCGACCGCGAGGCCGCCGAAGCCGAGTTCGTGCACGGTCGGGACATCCGGTGCGAAGGAGGCGCGCTCGCGGCTGGTGACGGCGAGCATCCTGATCTTGCCGGCACTGACGAGCGGCTGAACGATCGCCACCGAGGTCAGGAGGAAATCGATCTGGTTGCCGGCGAGGGCGGTGGCCGCCTCGACGATATTCTTGAACGGGATTTTCTGGGCCTGCAGCCCCTGGGTCTTCAGGAAATAGT
>JAEYVN010000608.1 GCA_023431725.1 Pseudomonadota bacterium | reverse complement strand
ACCTTGAGCCAATAGGCCGGATAATGACGGGCGATGTAGCTATCGAGTTCGTCCTCCGGCCAATCCTTCATCTCCTGCCGGAATTCGGCCTGCGCCATGGCGACACGGCGCTCGCGGTTAACTTCCGTGAAGCCGCCGGTGAGTACCGGCTCAGTTTCATAATAAAGCGTCCGCAGCAATTGCGCCTTCCAGCCATTCCACACGCCGGGGCCGACGGCGCGAATGTCCGCCGTCGTCAGGATGACGAGCAGTTTCAACCGGTCGAGCGATTGCATGATCGCTGCGAAATTTTCGATCGTCTTGCGATCCGAAAGGTCGCGCGATTGCGCGATCGTCGACATCACGAGATGGTTCTCGATCAGCCACGCGACCGTTTCGGTTTCCGCATTGTTCAGGCCAAGGCGCGGGCAGACGCGGCGCGCGACGCGCGCTCCGGCGATCGAATGATCCTCGACCCGGCCCTTGGCGATGTCGTGCAGGAATAGCGTAATACGCAGGATGTCGCGCTGCCGCGGCTGCAGCTTCTTCATCAGGTCGTTGGCGAGGCCGTATTCCTCGTTGGTGCCGGCCTCGATCTCCGAGATCACGCCCATGCAGCGGATCAGATGCTCATCGACCGTATAGTGATGATACATGTTGAACTGCATCATCGCCACGACGCGGCCGAAGGCGCGCACAAAGGCGCCGAGTACGCCGGCTTCGTTCATCCGCCGCAGCACCGGCTCGACGTCAGCCTTCGCCGTCAGGATCTCGAACAGAAGCGCGTTGGCTTCCGGGTTCTCGCGCAGGTCCTTGTTGATGAAGTGGAGCGACCGCGTCGCCTTGCGCATGGCATCCGGGTGGAACGCCAGATTATGCTTTTGTGCAAGATGGAAGATGCGGATCAGATTGATCGGATCGCGCTCGAACACATCGGGCTTGGCGATATTGATGCGGTTGTTGTCGACGATGAAGTCGTCAGACTCGCTCAGTGAACGGCGGCCGGCTTTCGGCCTGAAGCGCGCGATCATGCGGCCGAGACTCGGCGCGCTCTTGGTGTGTCCGGCTTCCAGTGCCGCGCACAGGATCGCGGTGAGATCGCCGACATTCTTCGCGGTCAGGAAATAGTGCTTCATGAAGCGCTCGACATCGCGCATGCCGGGATGTTCGGTATAGCCGAGCCGTACGGCGATCTCGCGCTGGATGTCGAATGACAACCGCTCTTCCGGACGGTTGGTGACGAAATGCATGTGGCATCGCACCGACCAGAGAAAGTCCTCGCAGCGCTGGAACAGCTTGAGTTCGTCCTGGTCGAACACGCCATGATCGACGAGCTCTTCGACAGTGCGTACGCGGTAGACGTATTTGCCGATCCAGAACAGGGTGTGCAGGTCGCGCAGCCCGCCTTTGCCATCCTTGACGTTCGGTTCGACAATGTAGCGGGACTGGCCGTTGCGGCGCAGGCGATCCTCGCGCTCGGCCAGTTTGGCGGAGACGAATTCCGTCGCCGTGCCTCGCACCACATCCTTGTCGAAGCGTTCGACCAGTTCGTCGAACAGGGCGCGATCGCCGTACAGGAAGCGGGATTCCAGGATCGCGGTGCGGATCGTCATGTCGGCCTTGGCCTGGCGGATGCACTCATCCACCGATCGCGTCGCGTGACCGACCTTCAGCCCCATGTCCCAGAGGCAATAGAGAATGGCTTCGGCGATGGACTCGCCCCAGGCCGTCTGCTTGTAGGGAAGTACAAACAGCAGATCGATGTCGGAGCCGGGGGCCAGCAACCCGCGGCCATAGCCGCCCGTGGCCACGACCGCCATGCGCTCGCCTTCCGACGGGTTCTGCGACGGATAGAGCCGCTTGCTGGCGAATTCGAACAGCACGCGGATGATATCATCCTGCATCAGGCAGAGCCGCTCGGCGCAGCGACGGCCGTTGCGCTCCTTGAGCAGCAATTGCTCGGCTTTGTCCCGTCCCTTGAGGAGTTCGCCCTTCAGATATTGCGCGACGGCCGCACGCAGCTCGATATCGCCGCCGGAATGGCTTCCTGCGAGCGCTTCCAGCTCCTGGGCCGCTGCATCGGCATCAAAAATCCCGCTGGAGGGGCGTTGCGTCTGTTCGGGCGAAAGCATGGTGGATGGGGATACCCGAGCGCTTCTTGCCTGTCACGGTCCATCGTAGGGGCGGCCCGCAAAGATATTTCAAAACGCGCTCTGAAAGGGGAATGCCTGTCTCGCGGGTGTCCGAAATTTGCCATTCCATTTCATTGACGGTTCCAAATAACCCTTTAATTTCAGGGTGTAGCGCCGATTTGAGCGAGCAGCTTGCGGGCGCTTAACAAATGCAGCTAAAGCGGTCGGGGTCCGCCCCGTCGCGTCAGCAGCGGGCGGCGGTTTTTCAAAACTCCCGCTTTCGTCAATCCGGCCCAACACGCCTCGGCGTGATCGCGGCCCTGTGCGTGGAGGTTATCATGGCTTTCTTTTCCCGTCGTTCGGTCCTGGCGTCAGCCCTGTTTGTCGGCCTCGTGCCGAGCACGGCCCTGTTCGCACAGGACAAGCCCAAGGAAATTCGCATCGACTGGGCGACCTATAATCCGGTGTCGCTGGTCCTGAAGGACAAGGGGCTGCTGGAGAAGGAATTCGCCAAGGACGGCATCACGGTCCGCTGGGTGCAGAGCGCCGGCTCCAACAAGGCGCTGGAATTCCTGAACGCGTCGTCGATCGATTTCGGCTCGACCGCCGGTTCGGCCGCGCTCGTCGCCAAGATCAACGGCAACCTGATCAAGTCGATCTATGTCTATTCGCGGCCCGAATGGACGGCGCTGGTAGCCGGCAAGAATTCCAACATCACCAAGATCGAAGACCTGAAGGGCAAGCGTGTCGCGGTGACGCGCGGCACCGATCCGCACATCTTCCTGGTGCGTGCGCTGCAAAGCGTGAAGCTGACCGATAAGGACATCACGCCGGTGCTGTTGCAACATGCCGACGGCAAGGCGGCGCTTGTTCGCGGTGACGTCGATGCGTGGGCCGGTCTCGATCCGATGATGGCCGCCGCCGAAATCGAGGACGGCGCCAAGCTGTTCTATCGCAACAAGGACGCCAACACCTGGGGCATCCTCAATGTGCGCGAGGACTTCCTGAAGAAGAACCCCGAGATCGTGCAGCGCGTGCTGAAGGTCTACGAAGAGGCGCGCAAATACTCGCTGGCCAATCCGGACGAGGTGAAGAAGACCTTCATCGCCGTTACCAAGCTGCCGGAGGCCGTGGTCGATCGTCAGCTCAAGGAGCGCACGGAGCTCACCCATTCGAAGATCGGTGCGCCGCAGAAAGAGTCGATCCTCGCCGCCGGCATCGCGCTGCAACAGGCCGGTGTGATCGCGCCGAATGTGGATGTGAAGGCGACGGTCGATGGGCTGATCGACGACAGTGTTGCCCTGACGAATTGAATCGTCAGGCTCGCCGTTCCCGGGCTGGTCTCCTCCCAGCGGTCCGGGAACGGCTTAATTGCTGTGATGCTGATCGCTCCAGTTATTTCTTGAACGCAAAATCCGGTTGCGCCATGTCTATCTTCGACATGACATTCCCAACGGCCCAGCGGACCGAGAGTGCCGCATCCGAACCCCGTCTGCGCCGGCCATGGTATCTGAACCCATTGCTGGGTCTGGCGTTGCCGGTCGTTCTTGCGGCTGTGTGGGAATTGGCGGTCTATCTCGGTGTCTCCGATGGCCGGCTGGTGCCGCCACCGTCTGTCATTGCAGCGACGTTATGGGAGTTGGCGCAAACTGGCGAATTGTGGCGCCATGCACAGGCGACTGTGATGCGGGTTGCCGCCGGCTTCACGCTGGGTGTCGCCGCCGGCACGCTGTTCGGCGCACTCGCTGGCTATTCTGCTATGACCCGCACCATCATCGATCCGACATTGCAGGCCTTGCGGGCCATTCCGTCGATCGCCTGGGTGCCGCTGTTCATCCTGTGGCTCGGCATCTTTGAAGCCTCGAAGGTCACGCTGATCGCCGTCGGTGTATTCTTTCCGGTTTATCTCGGGGTGATGGGTGCGATCCTGTCGGTCGATCGAAAGATCGTCGAAGT
>JAEYVN010000607.1 GCA_023431725.1 Pseudomonadota bacterium | reverse complement strand
CAGTGCTGAAGACCGCCAATGTGCCGGTGTTGTGGGTCGGCGTGCCTGCGGTGCGCGGAACGAAATCGACATCGGATCTGCAATATCTCAACGACATCGTGCGCCCGCATGTCGAGAAGGCTGGCCTCATCTATGTGAACGTGTGGGATGGCTTCGTCGACGAGCGCAACAATTTCATGCAGCGTGGTCCTGACGTTGACGGCCAGATCCGGCAATTGCGCACGTCCGATGGCGTGCATTTCACGCGCTTCGGTGCCCGCAAGCTTGCGCATTATGTTGAGCGCGATCTCCGCCGCGTGCTGCGCGAGCCGGTGCCTGCCGCCTTCAACATCCCGGCCGATCCGGCTCCAGCCCCCGCGGCTTCGGCCAAGCCAGCCGGTCCGGCGGCCCGTCCGCTGGCAGGGCCGGTAATTCTGCTCGATACACCGCTGCGCGAGCCTGATGATCTCATGGGCGGCACGACGGCCAAGAACGATGCGCTCGACGCGCAGGCCAGCCGGATGCTTGTGAAAGGCGAACCGACGCGGGCCGAGGCGGGCCGCGCGGACGATTTCACCTGGCCACCGCGAATGCCCGTTCTGGCGGTCAATGAGCCGCTGCCGCCAACCGGCGCGCCACTTGCCATTGTGCGGGCCAATCAACCGGCTGCCACACAGCAGGCTGCGCTCGCAAAGCCGGGCGCTCCGGCACCCGGAACGCGGGTCGCCGGTCAGCCGGTCCTGCAGGGCCAAGTGCGGCCGCAAGCGCAGCAGCAGGCGCCAACCTTCTGGCGCCGGATGGTGCCGGATTCCGGTCCGCGCTTCTTCTTCGGATTGTTTGGCGGGCGCTAAAGCGTTTTCGAGCGACGTGGAAATCGGTTCGCGTGACGAAAACGCGTCATACTGAAAGAACCTGCCGCGTTTAGCGCGGCAGGTTGGTCGTTCCCATCAGGAACTTGTCGATCGCATGTGCGCACTGGCGTCCTTCGCGGATCGCCCAGACCACCAGCGACTGGCCGCGGCGCATGTCGCCGGCGGCGAACACCTTTGGCAGAGAGGTCTTGTAGTCCTCGGTGTTGGCGCGGGCATTGCCGCGCGGATCGAACGCGATGCCGAGCGACTTCAGCATGCCATCCTGCACCGGATGGACGAAGCCCATGGCCAGCAATACGAGATCGGCCTTGATGGTGAACTCGGTCCCGGCAATCGGCTTGATCTTCTCATCGGCACGAATGCAGTGAATGGCCGTGACCCTGCCGTTCTCGCCTTCGAATTTCTGGGTCAGCACCGAAAATTCGCGTTCAGCGCCTTCTTCGTGGCTCGATGAGGTGCGCAGCTTGTAAGGCCAGTCCGGCCAGGTCAGCGACTTGTTCTCGAGCTTTGGCGGCATCGGCATGATTTCGAAATTCGTCACCGACAGCGCGCCCTGACGGATCGACGTGCCGATGCAGTCCGAGCCGGTGTCACCACCGCCGATCACCACGACATGTTTGCCGCCAGCCAGAATTTCTTTCACGCCATCGAGCGGTTCCCCACCAACGCGCCGGTTCTGCTGTGGCAGGAAATCCATCGCGAAATGGATCCCATCGAGCTCGCGGCCCGGAATAGGCAGATCGCGCGGATGCTCGGCGCCACCCGTCAAGGCGACGGCGTCGTATTCGGCAAGCAGCTTGTCGGCTGGGACGTTGCTGCCGACATGGGCGCCATAATGGAACGTGACACCCTCGGCCTGCATCTGCTCGACGCGCAAATCAACGATACCTTTCTCCATCTTGAAGTCGGGTATGCCGTAGCGGAGGAGGCCGCCTGCCTTGGCGTGCTTCTCGTAGACATGAACATCATGTCCGGCGCGCGCGAGTTGCTGCGCGCAGGCCATGCCGGCCGGACCGGAGCCGATAATCGCAACCTTCTTGCCGGTCTTCACCGAGGCCGGCTCGGGTTTGATCCAGCCGCTTTCAATCGCGCGGTCGGCGATCGCGCATTCGATGGTCTTGATGTTGACCGGTGTGTCTTCGATGTTCAGCGTGCAGGACGCCTCGCATGGCGCCGGGCAAACACGTCCGGTGACTTCCGGGAAATTGTTCGTCGAGAGAAGGTTGCGCGCCGCTTCCTCCCAGTTGCCGCGATAGACCAGATCGTTCCAGTCGGGGATCTGGTTATTAACGGGGCAGCCGTTGTGGCAATACGGGATGCCGCAATCCATGCAACGCGCGGCCTGATCGCGCGTGTCCTTCTCAGGAAGCGGCTGAACGAATTCGCGATAATGCTTGATCCGCTCCTCGACCGGAGCGTAATCGCGATCTTCGCGTTCAATCTCGAGAAATCCGGTGACCTTACCCATGACGTTTAGGCACCGACCGCGAGTTTGGGCTGCTGTTCCTGCATCGCCGCCATTTCCTTCAAAGCGCGGCGATATTCAACGGGCATGACTTTCCGGAATTTACCGCAATAGTTTTTCCAATCGGCCAGGATTTGCTGTGCGCGCACCGAACCGGTGTGACGGGCATGCTGGCCGATATAAAAGCGCAGACGCTCGGCGTCGAAGCGGGTCATGTCGGTCAGGATTTCGACGCGGCCCGCAGTCTCGAGGTCGTTCCGGCTGTGGTAGAAACGTTCGGCCGCTTCTTCCTCGGCCGGCACCGGTTCGAGTTCGACCATCGACATGTTGCAGAGCTTGTCGAAGCTGCCGGTTTCATCGAGCACATAGGCGATACCGCCCGACATGCCGGCTGCGAAGTTGCGGCCCGTCGGTCCGAGCACGATGACAATGCCGCCGGTCATATACTCACAACCGTGATCGCCGGTGCCTTCGACGACGGCAACCGCGCCCGAGTTGCGGACGGCGAAACGCTCGCCGGCAATGCCACGGAAATAGCATTCGCCTGAGATCGCGCCGTACATCACGGTGTTGCCGACGATGATCGACTCTTCGGGAACGATGCCGGAGTCGGCCGCAGGCTTGACGATGATGCGGCCGCCCGACAGGCCCTTGCCGACATAGTCGTTGCCTTCGCCTTCAAGCTCGAAGGTGACGCCCTTGGCCAGCCACGCACCGAAGCTCTGGCCTGACGTCCCCTTCAGCGACACATGGATCGTGTCGTCCGGCAGCCCTTCATGGCCATAACGCTTGGCGACTTCGCCCGAGAGCATCGCTCCGGCGCTGCGGTCGATATTCTGGATCTCATCGGAAATGCGAACCGGGGCGCCGCGGTCGAGCGCAGGCGTAGCCTGGGCGATGAGGCGGCGATCCAGCACGTTCTCAAGTTTGTGGTCCTGCCGTTCCGAATTGAAGATCGCGACGCCTTTTGGCGCGACCGGCTTGGTGAACAGCTTGGAGAAGTCGAGGCCACGCGCCTTCCAGTGATCGATGACAGCCTGTTGATCCAGCATCTGCACCTGTCCGATCATCTCGTCGAACGTGCGATAGCCCATCTCGGCCATCAACTCGCGCACTTCCTCGGCGACGAAGAAGAAGTAATTGATGACGTGCTCGGGCTGACCGGTGAAGCGCTTGCGCAACACCGGGTCCTGCGTCGCAACGCCGACCGGGCAGGTGTTGAGATGGCACTTGCGCATCATGATGCAGCCAGCCGCGATCAGAGGCGCTGTGGCAAAGCCCATTTCATCGGCGCCAAGCAGCGCGCCGATGATGACGTCACGTCCGGTACGAAGACCACCGTCGACCTGTACGGTGATGCGGCCACGCAGGCGGTTGCCGACCAACGTCTGATGCGTCTCGGCGAGACCGATTTCCCACGGTGAGCCGGCATGCTTGATGGAGGTGAGGGGGCTTGCGCCCGTACCGCCTTCATAGCCGGCGATCGTCACATGGTCCGCACGCGCCTTCGACACGCCGGCGGCCACGGTGCCAACACCGACTTCGGAGACGAGCTTTACCGACACGTCGCCGGCAGGATTGACGTTCTTCAGGTCGTAGATGAGTTGCGCCAGATCTTCGATCGAATAGATATCGTGATGGGGCGGTGGCGAGATGAGGCCGACGCCCGGCGTCGAATGGCGGACCTTGGCGATCGTCTTGTCGACCTTGTGGCCAGGCAATTGTCCGCCTTCGCCGGGCTTTGCGCCCTGCGCCATCTTGATCTGCATGACGTCGGAATTGACGAGATATTCGGTGGTGACACCGAAGCGGCCTGAGGCGACCTGCTTGATCGCCGAACGCATGGAATCGCCGTTCGGTATCGGCTTGAAGCGGTCGGCTTCCTCGCCGCCTTCACCGGTATTCGACTTGCCGCCGATCCGGTTCATGGCGATGGCGAGCGTCGTATGCGCCTCGCGCGAGATCGAGCCGAAAGACATCGCGCCAGTGGCGAAACGCTTGACGATACTGCTGGCCGGTTCGACCTGATCGATCGGCACAGGCTTGCGGCCATCCTCTTCCGCGCTCTTGATGCGGAACAGGCCGCGGATCGTCAGCAACTTTTGCGACTGTTCGTTCAGCGTGCGCGCAAAAGCGCGATATTGTTCATACGAATTGCCGCGCACCGCGTGCTGCAGGTCGGCGACCGTTTGCGCCGTCCAGGCATGATCTTCGCCGCGCATGCGGAAGGCGTATTCGCCGCCGACATCAAGTGCATTGCGGTAGATCGG
>JAEYVN010000206.1 GCA_023431725.1 Pseudomonadota bacterium | reverse complement strand
GGATGTAGTCAGCGACAATGAACGAATCCTGCACCGTCGAACGGCCGCCGACCATACTGGACAGTGACGCCAGTGCTTCCGTTATCGCCGGGCCTCGACCTTCATTCGGTGCGCGCACAGCAAATCGCGCTTCCGCTTCGTATTCAGCAGAGGCTATCAAAAGCAGATACGCAAAATAGACAATTGCCGGAAGGCAGACGGCGATGATGAAAGAATACCAGAGAATTCCAAGCCGGCGTCGAGCGATCGAGTTCAGCCTGAGGCCGGAGCCCACTGCTCTGGTGATAATGCCTCCGGCAAGCTTGATAGATGCCGGCACAGTTTTGAGCTTCGGCTCCCGGTCAGACAATTGTTGGGATGTCATCAGCTGCTAAACTCGAGTTGCAGAAGCTTCCCTCGCTTCCACTAAGTCATAGCACTACCATCCTCTATGGAGAATTTCCTGTCACCGTCGTGCAGCGCGGCTGGTACCGTCGAAACCGGCGGACAGCGCCCTAAGGCGCTGCCCGAAACTCTGCCGCCGCCAGCGGTGCGAGGCGTAGCTTTCACCACCACAGCGGACCGATGACCGTATAGCCGACGACCCCCGCGGGATGCGGAGCATCATACCCGCCCTCGTAGTAGGTATTGTGCCACTTCACGTAGACAGTCTGGGCCCGGGCCACATGGGGCGGATGCCACCACCAAGGGTAAGGCGAATAATAATGCATCGCACGGGCCTTGCGGGCGGCGCTGAAGTCCGTGCTCACGGTCGCTCCGGCTTCAGCAACGGCGGGATTGGCCCACAAAAAAAGGGCAGCGGCAAAAACAAACATTCGCATTTGCGCTCTCCACTAAAAATAACCGGTGAAATGTCCTAACCTACAGCATGATTCCCTGTTGGCGGAAGGGTTAACGCGCTATTATTCGACCAAGTATTTGAAATCACTGAATAAATTATCCGGCTTTTTTGCGGCATGTGCGGTATTTTTGCTACAGCCCCAGCGCCGAAAAGAGTTAAAATATTGTCAATTAGATTCAGAAACGCGATATTGTTTACATTATTTATTGTGGGGGGCTATTTTGCGTTTCCTATTAATAATGTTGGCCGCTGCTTCGTTAAGCAGCGCCGCATTTGCCGATGACGCGACCAAAAAGCGCCTTTCCGCCGGTGGCGGATACTCCATTATCGACGCGATCAAGCAGGCGGTAAATTCCAACCCCAGCATCTCGGAAGCCGCGGCAAACCGGCGGGCGACCGAGGCCGAACTGCGCCAGAACCAGAGCACCCTGCTCCCACAGGTGCGGCTTCAAGCGAACTACGGTCCGGAGAAACTGACCCGGCACGATATCGTCCCGCCCCCGCCGGGTGACGGCCAGTGGCACAACGATTCTCGCAGAGGAACCATCATTGTCCGCCAGCTCCTGTTCGATGGCTTTGCGTCATTGAACGAAATCTGGCGCCAGACGGCGCGTGTCGATGCGGCGGCGGCGCGAGTTCACGAACGCACCGAACTGATCGCGCTCGATGCGGCCGAAGCTTATATCGATATGGTCCGGTACATCCGGCTGATCCAGCTCGGCGAGGAAAATGTCGCTGCGCTTCGCTCGGTTGCGGCCGACGTGAAACGACGCTTTGACGGCGGTCGGTCCGGCGAAGGCGATTATCAGCAATCGCTGGAGCGCCTCGAGGGTGGCCAGGCCGTTCTGTCCGATTTCAAGCTCAGGCTCGACGAAGCCCGCGCAAAATACCGACGGGCTGTCGGTCTTGAACCCTACAATCTCCGCTTCCCATCGCGTCTCGCCGGCATGCCGCCAAGCAAGGACGATTCCCTTGCCGTCACGCTGCAACATAATCCGACGCTGCGAGCCGCTGGCGCCGATGCCATCGCTGCCAAATATGGCTTCCGGGCAACGGCCGGCGCATTCATGCCGACCGTGTCGCTGGAAGGGAGCGCAAGCAAAGGCGTCGATAGCGGGCTTATCCTTGGCAGAAGCGAGGAAGTGAGCGGCAAGGTCGTGATGAGCTGGGATGTTTTCCGGGGTGGCCAGGATACATGGCGCCGCGCGGAAATGGCCGAGCGCATGATCGAGCAGACACAACGACACGCACGACTGCAACGCGATGCGTTTGAATCTCTGGACAAGGCGTGGGCGGCTCGCACCGTCACGGTCGAGCGCATTTCCTTCCTGACACGCCAGTCGGAAGCAGCCCGCCGCGTGATCGATGCCTATTCGAAGGAATATGAGCTGGGTCAGCGCACGCTGATCGATCTTCTCGATGCCCGCAATCAGTATTTCAACTCGCTGGTGTCGATTGTTTCAACCCGCGCCGTCGCCGTGTTCGCAGACTTCCAGCTTCTTGCGACCATGGGGCACCTGCTCGAATACATCAAAACCGCTCCCCCGCCGGAAGCGGACCCGATGGCCGTCCGTCCGTTTGGGCTGTTCCCGTATCGTTTGCCGCCCGTCCTGATCAAGGATCCAGATATTGCTCCGGAACCGCTCAATATGCGGCAAGGCAACGCCGACGGCGTTTTTGGAGCTCCGCTGACGGCAAGAGCGGAGGCGACGAGCGGCCGATGGGCCGACGCATCCGGCATGATTGCCGCGAACCCCTCTTTCTGGAACACCGCCCTCTCCGCTCAACAACCCTCCGTCATCACAAACCGCTGGCCTGGCTCGATTTCGGCCTTTGCCGCAATACCAGGGCAGGCCTGGGGACCGCTGGATAAACCTTAATATGAGGTAAATTGTAGATATGCGGCTGCGGCCTGTTTCTTGGCCGTCCTGAAATGATAAGCGGGGGCGCTTTATCAGACGACTGCGGGAATGCGGCCGTCATCGACGATTGCTCGTTTGGAGCGAGCTTCCCGTGAACATTCAAAACGAAGCGTTGTTAAAGCAGGCCCTCTCCCGCCCGCATATGATCCTGGAGCAAGATCAGGATCCCCTCGCGGACGCGTTGATCTATCTGGCCTCCTTCCACGGCAGAGCCATCAGCAAGGAAGCCTTGATTGCCGGGCTGCCGATCACCGGCCGGCTCAACGCGGCCTTGTTTGATCGCGCCGCCCAGCGCGCGGGCCTTGATGCCGAAGCCGTTCGACGAAACATCGAGGATATCCCCTCGCTTGTGCTGCCGGTCGTCCTTGTGATGCGCGACAACTCCGCGCGCATCCTCGTTGCTTCCAACCCGGCAACGCAAACCGCAACATTGGTCGACCCGTCGGGGACGTCGCAGAACGAAACGATTCCCTACGCGGAACTGACCAAAGACTATTCCGGCTATGCGTTTTTCGTGCGCCCCTCACCGTCCGCCGACGCGCGCGCTGTCGCAGCTGGCGACATCCCTAAGGCGCACTGGTTCTGGTCGGTGGTTTCGCGCTTCTGGTCCAATTACTCGCATGTCGCCATTGTGGCGTTCATCATCAACATCATTGCGCTCGCCAGCCCGCTCTTCACGATGAGCGTCTACGATCGCATCATTCCCAACGGCGCGATGCCGTCGTTGATTGCACTCGCGATCGGCATGGGAATTGCGATCATCTTCGACTTTATCATGCGCACGGTGCGCAGCCGCATCATCGACATGACAGGCAAGAAGATCGATGTGGTGCTGGCATCGAATATCTTCGAACATGTCCTGTCACTGAAAATGGCGAACCGGCCGACATCCGTCGGCATCCTCGCCAATCAGATGCGGGACTTCGACTCCGTGCGGGAGTTTTTCACGTCCGGAACGGTCGTTTCGATCACCGACCTTCTGTTCGCAATTCTATTCATCATTGTATTGTTCATCATCGCCGGCCCGCTCGCCTGGATACCGCTGGTCATGCTTCCGATCATGATCGCCGTCGGCCTGATCCTGCAGCGACCACTGGACCGTGCGATCCGTCAGATGCAGGCGGAGTCCTCTGCGCGTCACGGCATTCTCGTGGAGTCTCTCTCCGGTGTCGAAGCCGTGCGCGCCGTTGGTGCCGAGGCGCGTATGCAGACGACCTGGGAGCGGTCAGTCGCGGCGACAGCAAGGTCGAGCGAGGACGTCCACTTCTGGTCATCTCTTGCCCTTACGGCATCCAGCACAGCCCAGCAGATCACGACACTCTTGATGGTCCTCGTCGGCGTCTATCTGGTGCTGGATGGGAAATTATCGACCGGTGCGCTCATCGCCTCGACGATGCTGGCCGGGCGTGTCCTCGGACCGATCTCGGGAATCGCCGCCGTCATTACGCGCGCCACGCAGACGTTCACGTCGCTCAAGGCGATCGATCGTGTGATGAGCCTTGAACGCGA
>JAEYVN010000598.1 GCA_023431725.1 Pseudomonadota bacterium | reverse complement strand
CGAAGGCTACGCGCCGCCGCACGACCCCCGCATCAACGTGATCCGCGTCGCGCCCGATCCCGGCGTGATCGAGGTCAACGTGCACCCCGCGTCGACCTGGCGAGAGGCCGTCGACATAACGGATGGGCTCTACGAGGAAGCACGACAATCGCGGCTCGGCACCGAAAAATTCATGATCGACGGACGTCACGTCGGCACCGGCGGCGGCAACCATGTCGTCATCGGCGGCGCGACGCCGACCGATTCACCGTTCCTGCGACGACCCGATCTGCTACGCAGCCTCGTGCTGTATTGGCAGCGTCACCCGTCCCTCTCCTATCTGTTTTCGGGACTCTTTATCGGCCCGACCAGCCAGGCGCCACGCATGGACGAGGCGCGTCACGATGGCCTCTATGAGTTGGAGATCGCGCTCGACCTGATGCCGGATGGCGAAGCGCATGTGCCACCGTGGCAGGTTGATCGTCTGTTCCGCAACATCCTCGCTGACGTCACTGGCAATACACATCGCGCCGAAATCTGCATCGACAAACTCTATTCACCCGACAGCGCCACAGGTCGTCTGGGCCTTGTCGAATTTCGCTCATTCGAGATGCCTCCGGATCCTCGCATGAGTTTGGCGCAGCAGCTTCTCATCCGTGCGCTGATCTCGTGGTTCTGGCGTGAACCGCAAGCCGGCAAGCTGACACGCTGGGGCACCGCCCTTCACGACCGCTTCATGCTGCCGCATTTCGTCTGGCAGGACTTCCTCGGAGTGCTCTCCGATCTCGATCGCGCCGGCTATCATTTCGATCCCGATTGGTTCAAGGCGCAATGGGAATTTCGCTTCCCCTTCTACGGCGCCGTTGAATATGCGGGCGTGAAGCTCGAACTGCGTCAGGCCCTCGAACCGTGGCACGTCCTTGCCGAGGAAAGCGCCGCCGGTGGCACTGTTCGCTTCGTCGATTCATCGGTCGAGCGTCTGCAGGTAAAGGTCAACAATTTCGTGCCGGAACGCTATGTCGTGTCGTGCAACCAGCGGCGGCTGCCGATGACATCGACAGGGGAATCCGGAAAGGCCGTCGCCGGTGTCCGTTTCAAGGCTTGGCAACCGGTATCCGGGCTGCACCCGACGATACCTGTCCATGCCCCGCTCACCTTCGACATCATCGACACCTGGAACCGGCGCTCGCTGGGCGGCTGCGTCTATCACGTCGCTCATCCCGGCGGTCGCAATTACGATACCTTCCCGGTGAATTCCTACGAAGCGGAAGCGCGGCGACTGGCACGGTTCCAGGATCACGGTCATACTGCGGGAATCGTCGATTTGCCGCCGGAAGAGTCTGCGAGCGAATTTCCGTTAACCCTCGATCTCCGCCGACGTGCGCGACGTCCGAATTGAGCAACGGCCTGACCCATGCAGAGAGCGGCTTCGGCCAACAGCCAGCATGCGACGTGGTACGACGATTACGCACCGCTGCCCGGCGTGCCCGATGAATTGATTGGACCGGACGGCCGCCCGCGGGCGGCGTGGCTGAATTTCATTCATCAGCTTTCAGCCAATGAGCAGTCGCTCGCTTCCGTTGACCGACATCTGCGGGATATTGGTGTCTCCTATCGCGTACACGGCGAGGCACGCGAGCGCACATGGCCGATGAGCCGACTGCCCCTTCTGATTGAGGAGGAAGAGTGGGACGCGATTGCCGCCGGCGTGTCCCAGCGCGCAAGCATCATCGAAGCCATGCTGGCCGACGTCTATGGCCCCGGCAACCTCGTCAGAGATGGCGTCCTGCCCGCCGCGCTGGTGTCGGGCAGCAGCGAATTTCTGCGGCCGATGGTCGGCATCGCGCCTCCGGGTGGTCGCTGGCTGAATTTCTATGCTGTTGATCTCGGCCGGGGACCGGACGGACGCTGGTGGGTTCTCGGCGATCGCGCACAGGCTCCGTCTGGTGCGGGTTATGCCCTGGAGAACCGGCTGGTCATGTCGCGCGCCTTGCCGACCGGTTATCGGCGGATGAATGTCCGCCGCCTTGCTCCATTCTTCCGCGCCTTCCGCTCAACACTGGCGGAGGCCGCCGAACGTGTCGAGCCACGCATCTGCCTGCTGACTCCCGGCCCTTATAGCCAGACCTATTTCGAGCAGGCCTATCTGGCACGTTATCTCGGATTTCTCTTGCTGGAGGGCGACGACCTCGTCGTCCATGACGGTCTGACCCATGTGCGAACCATCGCCGGACTCAAGCGCGCCGATGTGATCTGGCGCTTTGTCGATTCCGATTATGTCGATCCGCTCGAACTCAACGGACAATCCCGCCTGGGCGTCAGCGGACTCGTCTCCGCGTTGCGCTATGGGCGCAGCATCGTATCAAACATGCCCGGCTGCGGCTTTGCCGAGTCCCGCGCACTGATGAGCGTCATGCCGTCGGTCGCGTCCTATCTGACCGGCGAGCAGCTCAAGCTCCCCAATATTGCAACCTGGTGGTGCGGCAACAGTGCCGGCAAGCGCCATGTCCTCGACAATTTCGACGACATGGCTGTGTCGAGCGCGTTCGTCGGACGCCTGCCGGGATCTGGCGGCGAATATCAGTCATTGCCAGGCGACCTGTCCGAGCATCAGCGAAACGACCTGCGTGGTGCGATCGAGCAGCGCGGCATGGACTATGTCGGTCAGGAAGTGGTGAAGCTCTCCACCACACCTGTCTGGGCCGGCGACAAGCTGGTTCCGCGTCCCTTCGTGTTGCGCGTCTTTGCCGCCGCGACATCGAGCGGATGGCAGATCATGCCGGGCGGCTTCTGTCGCATTTCAGCGGAGACCGATGCACGCGCGATCTGCATGGGTCAAGGCGTGCAGTCCGCCGACGTCTGGGTCTTGTCGGCGAAGCCAGTCGCGCCGGAAACATTGTTGCCGGCAAGCGACGACATCCACATTCAACGCATTCTGGCCAATATCCCGAGCCGCGCCGCCGACAATCTGTTCTGGTACGGCCGCTATCTGGAGCGCGCCGAAGCGACATTGCGTGTCATTCGCTGCCTCTGCGCACGCAGCATCGACATGGATTTTGCGTCGAGCAACGTGCCGGAAACGCTTGCCAAGCTGAGCCATCAACTCGTGGCCTGGGGCGCTCTCGCGCCGGAATACAAATCAGCGCCGACGCTTGTGATCGCGCGCCATGCGCTGTCCGACGAAACGGCGTATGGGTCGGGCCTGTCGGGTGTTCGCCTTGCACGCAGCGCCGGCAACGTCATTCGCGAACGAATCTCGATCGATGCTTCGAAACTGGCCCGACGGCTCGACGAACAGCTGTCCGCGGTTGGCGATCTGTCGAGCGAAACCGACATCCTGGACGCGGCCGACCGCTCCCTGAATATCCTTGCCGCATTGTCCGGCCTCTCGCAGGAGAACATGAACCGGAATGCCGGCTGGCGCTTCCTCGACATCGGCCGTCGCACCGAACGCGCCATCAACACATGCCGGCTGGCGCGCGTCTTCGCGTCCGACGATGCGACGGCAGAAGACCTCGACGTGATGCTGGACCTTATCGATTCGCAGATCACTTATCGCTCGCGCTATATGACCGGTATCGCGCTTGCGCCGGTCCGCGACATGGCGATCCTCGATCCGTACAATCCGCGATCCGTCGGCTTTCAGCTGTCCGCGATTAACGATCACCTTGCGACGTTGCCGACCTTGCAGAAGGATGGCATTCCCGAAGAGCCGCAACGGCTCGCCTTGCGGCTGGCGACCGAACTGAAGACCACCACGGCCCCATCGCTCGACCACGACAGCATCCTCGCCGTCGAGCAGCGCATTTCGAGCTTTGCAGATGCGGTGGCGGCCCGCTATTTCCTGCGGCGGCAGACGGTCGTGGTCGGATCCGGCAAGAGCAGCCTTGCGTGATCTACCAGATCGAACATCTCACCGCTTATTCCTACGGGACGCCGGTGACGTCCGCCTCGCTGGCATTGCGGCTGACGCCACGCAACGATGTGCGCCAACGCACGCTGACGCATGATGTCAGGATTTCGCCTGAACCCGAGCATGCGACATCGCAACGGGATTTCTTCGGCAACATCGTCGATCTCGTGACGATCGATACGCGACACACCGAACTGGTGATCCGGTCCTCGGCCCGCATTGATGTTCAACCAAAACCCGCACTCGCTGCCCCTGATCAGCCATGGCAACGGGTGAGCGAAGAAGCCCTTTCGCTTCGCGACGTCAGTGCACTGGCCCCCTCGCATTTCCTTTTTGCAAGCCCGCGAATCGTGCTGGCGCCGGATGTCTCGGCCTATGCGCGCGAAAGCTTTCCCAAACAGCGCGGGATCATCGAGGGCTGCAACGACCTGATGGCCCGCATCCGCCAGGATTTCACCTACGAACCTGACAGCACGCAGATTTCGACGCCGATTGCCGAAGCTTTCGCGCAGCGACGCGGTGTCTGCCAAGACTTCGCACAGATCATGATCGGCGGCTTGCGCGGTCTCGGTTTGCCCGCGGCTTACGTCAGCGGCTATCTGCGGACCATTCCGCCGCCCGGCCAGCAGCGCTTGCAGGGAGCCGACGCGACCCATGCGTGGATTTCCGTCTGGACCGGCCCCGACAACGGCTGGAT